>NZ_JBHXJQ010000001.1:0-171302 GCF_042722305.1 Microbacterium sp. NPDC058389 | reverse complement strand
TGTTTGGGGCGGCCCCCCCCCCCGGTTGCGGGGGGGGCGCCCCGGGTGGCGCCCCGGGCCCGCGGTTGCGCCCCACCGTCTCCCCCCTCCTTTCGGGGGCTGGCCGCCCCGCCCCCCCACCCCCTCTTCTCATGTCTCAGCGGGTGAGGATGAGCGCGTCGCCCTGACCTCCGCCGCCGCACAGCGCGACCGCGGCCGTGCCGCCGCCGCGGCGGACCAGTTCGTGCACCGCGTGCACCACGAGCCGGTTGCCCGACGCGCCGATCGGGTGCCCGATCGCGATTCCGCCGCCGTGCGGGTTGACGACGTCGTCGGCGAGGCCGAGCTCGTGCTGCGACCGAGCGACGACGGCGCCGAACGCCTCATTGATCTCGACCATGTCGAGATCGGCCGGCGAGATCCCCTGCTTGGCGCACGCCTTCTCGATGGCGCGCGCCGGCTGCGCGTGCAGCGAGTTGTCGGGGCCGGCCACCTGGCCCGAAGCGCCGACGACGGCGAGCACCGGCCAGCCGTTGGCGTCGGCGTGCGAGCGCGAGGTCAGCACGACGGCAGAGGCGCCATCCGAGATCTGCGACGAGTTGCCGGCGGTGATCGACCCGCCCGCGGCGAAGGCGGGCCGCAGGCCGGCGAGGGTGTCGACGGTCGTCTCCGGCCGGATGCCCTCGTCCTTCGTCACGACGACCGGGTCGCCCTTGCGCTGCGGGATCTCGACCGGCACGATCTCCGCGTCGAAGACGCCCGCCTGCTGCGCGGCGGCCGCGCGCTGGTGCGAACGCGCGGCGACGGCATCCTGGTCCTCGCGGGTGACCGCGAAGCGCTCGTTGTGGCGCTCGGTCGACGCGCCCATGCTCTCGGCGTCGTACGCGTCCGTGAGGCCGTCGTACGCCATGTGGTCGAGCACCTCGATGGAGCCGTACGCCCAGCCGTCGCGCGAACCCATCAGCAGGTGCGGCGCGCGCGTCATCGATTCCATGCCGGCGGCGACCACGACCGTGGCGTCGCCGACGGCGATCATGCGCGCGCCGTCGATGATGGCGGTGAGGCCCGACAGGCACACCTTGTTGACCGAGCCGGAGTGGACGTCCCACGGGATGCCGGCGCCCACGGCCGCCTGGCGCGCGGGGTTCTGCCCCGCCCCGGCCGCGAGCACCTGGCCGACCAGCACGGCGTCGACGGCGTCGGCGGGGATGCCGCCCTGCGTCAGTGCGCCGCGGATGGCGGCGCTGCCGAGCTGCACGGCGGTGAGCGGTGCCAGCTGCCCCTTCAGGCGCCCCTGCGGGGTCCGCGCGGCGGCGACGATGACGATGTCGTCGTGGTTCATGATTCCTCCTCGAGCGCGTCCGCGACGCGGAGTGCGGGTTCTGTCGCGGCGATCACCTCGGCGACGGTGACGCCCGGAGCCGTCTCGACCAGCACGAGCCCGGCATCCGTCACGTCGATGACCGCGAGGTCCGTGATGATGCGGTCGACCACCCCGCGCCCGGTGAGGGGCAGCGAGCACTCGTCGACGATCTTGGCGGAGCCGTCCTTGGCGACGTGCTCCATGAGCACGATGACCTTCGCGGCGCCGTGCACGAGGTCCATCGCGCCGCCTGGGCCCTTCACCATCTTGCCCGGGATCATCCAGTTGGCGAGGTCGCCGTTCGCCGACACCTGCATCGCGCCGAGGATCGCGGCGTCGATCTTGCCGCCGCGGATCATGCCGAAGCTCGTCGCCGAGTCGAAGAAGGCCGCACCGGGAAGGGTGGTGACCGTCTCCTTGCCCGCGTTGATGAGATCGGGGTCGACGTTCTCCTCGGCCGGGTACGGGCCGACGCCGAGGATGCCGTTCTCGGACTGCAGCACGACCGTGACGCCGTCGGGCACGTAGTTGGGCACCAGCGTCGGCAGTCCGATGCCGAGGTTGACGTAGGCGCCGTCGGCGAGCTCGCGCGCCGCACGTGCGGCCATCTCGGTGCGGGTGAGCGCCATGTCAGGCTCCTTCCGGGGTGACGGGGGCGGCGACGGTGCGCCGCTCGATGCGCTTCTCGATGCCGGAGCCGACCTCGACGATGCGGTGCACGTAGATGCCGGGGAGGTGGATGCCGTCGGGGTCGAGTTCGCCCGGCTCCACGAGCTCCTCGACCTGCGCGATGCACACGCGGCCCGCCATCGCGGCCAGCGGGTTGAAGTTGCGGGCGGCCTTGTTGAAGACGAGGTTGCCGTGGCGGTCGCCGCGCAGCGCGTGGACGAGCGAGAAGTCGGTGACGATCGCCTCTTCGAGCACGAAGTCGCGAGCGGTGCCGCCGACCTCGAAGGAGCGGACGTCCTTGACGGGCGACGCGACGGCGATGCTGCCGTCGGCGGCGTACTTGCGCGGCAGGCCGCCTTCGGCGACCTGGGTGCCGACGCCGGTCTGCGTGTAGAACGCGGCGATGCCCGAGCCGCCCGCCCGCAGCTTCTCGGCGAGGGTGCCCTGCGGCGTGAGCTCGAGCTCCAGCTCGCCCGACAGGAACTGCCGCTCGAACTCCTTGTTCTCCCCCACGTACGACGACGTCATCTTGCTGATGCGCTTGGCGTTCAGCAGCACGCCGAGCCCCCAGTCGTCGACGCCGCAGTTGTTGCTCACGATGCGGAGGTCGCTCGTCCCCTGTGCGAGCAGCGCCTCGATGAGCGCGATGGGGTTGCCCGACAGTCCGAACCCTCCCACCGCGAGAGACGCGCCGTCGGGGATGTCGGCGACGGCCTCGGCCGCCGAGCCCCAGGTCTTATCGATCACGTGCCACTCCTTCGTTGCGGATCCCTCTCATCCTCATCCGATCGCGGCACCGGCGCGAGCGGCCGCTTGCCATGTGGATCACCCATCGCCTAGCGTCCATATCGTGGACACAACGAAGCGCAGCGTGCCCGGCGCGCAGTCGGTGGCGCGGGCAGCGCAGCTGCTGCGACTCGTCACATCCGCCGGCGACGAGGGGATGCCGGTGGCCGAGCTCGCGCGTCGCGCCGACCTCACCCGCCCGACGACGCACCGGCTGCTCTCGGCACTCCGCCACGAGGGTCTCGTCGACCAGGACGAGCGGACCGGACGGTGGATGCCGGGTCCCGAGCTCTTCCTGATGGGCACGGTCGCGGCATCCCGCTATGACATCACCGCGATCGCCCGCGACATCGTTCGCTCGCTCGCCGTGCGCACCGAGGAGAGCGCGTTCCTGTCGGTGCGCCGCGGCGACGAGACGGTGTGCCTCCTGCGTGAGGAGGGCAGTTTCCCGATCCGGTCGTTCGTGCTCTCGGAGGGGGTGCGGTTCCCGCTCGGCGTGGCCTCGGCGGGCCTGGCGATCCTGGCGTTCCTGCCGCCCCACGATGTGGACGCCTACTTCGAACGGCATCCCTCGCTCGCGGACGACTGGGGCGTCGCCCACAGCGAGCCGCGGCTGCGCGCGCGGCTGCGCGACACGCAGGAGCGCGGCTACGCCGTCAACCCGGGGCTCATCGTCGAGGGCTCGTACGGGCTCGGCGCCGCGGTGTTCACGCGGGAGGGCCACCCCCAGTGGGCGCTGAGCCTCACGGGCGTCGAGTTCCGATTCGGTCCTGACCGGCTCCCCGAGCTCGGGCGCACCCTCCTGGCGCACGCGCACCAGCTGACGACGCGCATCGCGGCGTCCCGTTAGCGCGGCCGTGCCGCGGCACGCTCGGAGATCTCGCGAGGTTCGGGCGGATCCCGCCCGAACGTCCGCGTGTCGCGAGATCGCCGAGTCTGCCGCGCCCGCTCAGCCCTCGGCGGCGAGCTCCTCGCGCACGGCACCGGCGACGACCTCGGCGCCGCCGGGCGACATCACGATCGTGTAGTGGTTGAGGCCGTCGATGCGCTCGTGGCGCACGTCGGGGTACTCCCCCAGGAGCCGGGCGAGGTGCTCAGGCGCATACAGTCCGGGCGGCTCGTCCTGCAGGCCGCGCGGCACGGTGAGAAGGCGGGTCGGATGCCGCAAGCCGGCGAGCGCGCCGGGCAGGGCGGTCCCGGTGTTCATGTCGACGGTGTCGTCCGCGGTCGTGGCGTAGCTGGTCGCGGGGCGGAAGGCGCCCTCGCCGTCGGGCACGAGGTCGTAGGCGAGGTACCGCTCGAGTTCGGGCGTCCAGGCCTGCGCGAACGCCGGGTGGGCGCGCCAGAAGTCCAGGTAGTCGGCTGGACCCGTGAACCTCATCGAGAGCCGGGCGGCCGTCGGGCCGAGGATGCCCGCGACGAGTTCGTCGGTGCTGAGCCCCGCGGGGACGTCCAGCGGCAGCCCCCCGTCCACGAGCACGAGCCGCGACACCCGGTCGGGGTGCAGATGCGCGAACACGACCGACACGAAGGCGCCCATCGAGTGCCCCACCACGACGGTGCGGTCGAGGTCGAGCGCGTCGAGCAGCGCCGCCAGGTCGGCGGCGTGCGCGGCCATGCCCGCGGGACCCTCGAGCTCGTTGCTGCGTCCGCGGCCGCGCAGGTCCGGGGCGACCAGCCGCACGCCGGGCAGCCGGTCGACCACGAACGGCCATGCGAGGTGCGAGGCGGTGACCCCGTGCACCAGCAGCACGGTCGGCGCGTCGGGACCGGCATCCAGCGGTTCCCACACCCCGACGTGCAGGCGGCCTCCGTCGACAGGGACGTCGAGCTCGCGATACTCGTGCGCGCGGGTGCCGGCCGTCACCGTGCCGTCCATCCGCCGTCGATGGTGTAGGACGCGCCCGTGGCCATGCCCGCCTTGTCGGAGACGAGCCAGCCGGCGAGCGAGGCGACCTCGTCGGCCTCGACGAGCCGCTTGACCGCGCTCTCGGTGAGCATGATCTTCTCGACGACCTCGCTCTCCGGGATGCCGTGCACCTTCGCCTGGTCGGCGATCTGCTTCTCGACGAGCGGGGTGCGCACGTACGCGGGGTTGATGCAGTTGCTCGTGACGCCGTGCGGGGCGCCTTCGAGGGCCGTCACCTTCGAGAGGCCCTCCAGACCGTGCTTGGCCGAGACGTAGGCCGACTTGAACGCGCTGGCTCGCAGCCCGTGCGCGCTGGAGATGTTGACGATGCGACCCCAGCCGCGCTCGTACATGCCGGGGAGCGCCGCACGGATCAGCAGGAACGGCGATTCGAGCATGAGCCGCAGCAGCAGCCGGAACGTGTCGGGGTCGAACTCCGTGATCGGCGACACCCGCTGGATGCCGGCGTTGTTGACCAGGATGTCGACGTCGAGCGTCAGCTCGTCGAGCGCGCGCGTGTCGGACAGGTCGACCACCCAGGGCTCGCCGCCGACGGCGGCTGCGGCATCCGTCGCGGCGTCCGCGTTCAGATCCGCGATGATGACGTGCGCGCCGCGCCCGGCGAACTCGTGCGCGCACGCGAGGCCGATGCCGCTCGCACCACCCGTCACGAGGGCGCGCCTGCCGGCCAGGTCCTGGTCTGTCATCGGTCTTCCTCCTCGGTTCCTGTGCTCGTCGAAGGGCGCGGTGCGAGCGCGTTGTCGATGAACCGCGTCATGCCGGTGAACACCCGCGGATCGAGCTCGGCGGGCGGCTTGCCGTCGGCGTCGCGCTCCCACAGCAGGAAGCGCATGCCGATCAGCTCGCCCATGCCCATCAGCGCCCATGCGGTCGTCTCGGGGTCGAGGGCGCGGTCGACGTCGCCGGTCGCCTGCGCGGCGCGGAGCCCTGCCTCGTAGCCCTCGACGATGCGGGTGTAGTGCAGGCGCAGCACCTCGGGCGACACGAACTCCGCCTCGCGCACCACGCGGTACAGCGCAGGGTGCTCGGCGGTGAAGCGGAAGAACCCCGCGAACCCCGCGCGCTCGGCCTCCAGGCGGCCGGAGGCGCCCGACATCGCCTCCGACATCGAGTGGCGCACGCGACGGTTGAGGTCGAGCACGAGCGCCTCGAAGATCGCCTGCTTGCTGTCGAAGTACAGGTAGAACGTGCCCAGTCCGATGCCTGCGCGCTCGGTGATCTTGACGATGGATGCCTCGTGGTAGCCCTGTTCGGCGAACACGAGCTCCGCCGCCTCGAGCAGACGGCGGCGGGTCGCTTCGCCGCGTTTGGTCAGCGGTCGGCCTGTCGCGGACGACACCAGCTCCTCGTGGTGCTCGACGATCTCGTCGGACATACTCATCAGGACTCCCCCCTGCTCGGTGTGCGGCTCTCCACCCGCACGTGTGCCCCGGCATCGACGCGCAGGGCCCGCGCCCGTTCGCGCAGTCGTGAACGCGCGAGCTTCTCGATCGTCGACCGCGGCAGCTCATCGACGAACTCGACGTGCACCGGGATCTTGAACGCCGCGAGGTTGCGCCGCGCGTGGGCGAGCACCTCGTCCGCTGACAGCGCGGCACCGGCGACGGGGACGACGAACGCGACCCCGCGCTCGCCCCACACGTCGTCCGGCACGCCGACGACGGCCGTCGCCTCCACCAGCGGATGCAGGCACAGCGCGTACTCGACCTCGGCGGGCGCGACGTTCTCGCCACCCGAGATGTAGATGTCTTTCAGACGGTCGACGACGCGGTACACGCCGTCGGCGTCACGCGCGACGAGATCGCCGCTGCGCAGCCATTCACCGCTCATGGCGCGCGCCGTCGCCGCGTCGTCACCGAGATACCCGGCGAACACGCTCGGCCCGCGCACCCACAGCTCGCCCGTCGCCTCGCCCTCGAGCGTGAGCCCGGTCGCCGGATCGACGACGCGCGCTGAGACGTGCGGGTACGGACGTCCCACCGCGCCGGGAGAGGCCGCGGCCTCGGCGGCCGGCAGGTGCAGCACGTTGGGTCCCGCCTCGGTCAGGCCGTATCCCTGCGTGAGCGGCAGCCCGCGCTGCGCCCACGTCTGCTGGAGCTCCACGGGCATCGTGGCGCCGCCGACCAGCGCGAGCCGCAGCGACGAGGTGTCGGCCGAGGCCGCGTCGCGTTCGGCAGCGAGCATCGCATACTGGGTCGGAACGCCCATCATCGCCGTGATGCCACGGTCCGCGATCAGCTGCAGCACGCGGGCGGGCTGGAACGACCGCTCCAGCACGACGGTCGCGCCGACCCACCACGCCAGCAGCGGCTGGCAGTTCCAGGCCGCGACGTGGAACTGCGGCAGCATCGCCAGCACGACGTCGTCCTGCGTCAGCGGAAGCGCCTGCGCGAGCGCGAGATTGTTCCAGAAGCAGTTCGCGTGCGTGAGCACGACGCCCTTGGGCGCCGCCTCGCTCCCCGAGGTGAAGATGATCAGCAGCGGGTCGTCGTCGCGGACCGGCCGGCGCGTGCGCGGCCGCTCCGACGGAACAACGGATGCCTCCACTCCTGTCGTGCCGAGCACCGCGGTCGGCGGCATCCGGTCGGCGATCCGCAGCGCCTCACCCGCGAGCGACTCGTACTCGTCCTCGACGAGCACGAGCGCAGGATCCGACCGCGTCAGCACGTCGGCGAGCTCGCGCGGCGTGAGCCGCCACGACAGCGGCACGAAGGCGATGCCGGCCACGGCGCAGGCGAAGAACGCCACGACATGATCGGTCGAGTTGCCCGACACCGTGGCGATGCGGTCGCCCGGGCCGTACCCCGCGTCGCGCAGCGCGTCGGCGAGAGCCGCCGCGCGCGCGGCGAGCACCGCGTAGTCGGTCGTGACACCGCGATCGTCGATCGCGATCCGCTCCGGCGAGCGCGCCGCACGGTCGATCAGCCAGCGGCCGATGGTGTGCGGCCCGTCGTCCGTCTCGGGGTCGGCGGTCCACGTCATGCGCGCACTCTTTCCGAGGCTGCGGCGCCGGTGACCGGCGTCTCGCCGGCATCGTCCGCGTCGTCGAGCTGCCGCAGCGCACCACGGGTCTTCTCGCCGCGCGCACGGCGCACGGCCGAGTCGATGGTGCCGGCGATGCCGCCCGGCAGGAACATCACGACGACGATGAACAGGACGCCGAGGAGGAACAGCGGCTCCGACAGCGGCACGCGCAGCCAGTCCGGAAGACCGGCGATCGCGTCGGATCCGGCGAGGACCGTGAGTCGCTGATCGAGCAGCGTGTAGAGCACACCGCCAACGATGGCACCCCATCGGAATCCGACGCCACCCAGCACCACCATCACGAGGACCGTGATCGTGAGGTCGGCCGAGACCGACCGGGGCACCGTGCCGGACTGCAGCAGCATGTAGGCCACTCCGGCGAGGCTCGCGAGTCCCGCGGCGATCACGAAGACGATGAGCTTCACGCGGTACGGCGAGAGGCCCAGCACGCGCACCCGCTGCTCGTTCTCGCGTGTCGCACGCGCGAGATGGCCCAGCCGCGAGGTGTCGACCCACAGCGTCACGAGATAGACGACCACCAGCACCGCGAGGGTGAACCAGTACAGGTTGCGCGTGTTGATCACGCCGATGAGGAAGTCGGGGACCTGCTCGGTGTTGAGGCTCAGCCCCTCCTCGCCGCCCGTGATCTGCGAGTTGCGGCGCACGAGCACCGAGCCGGCCTGCGCGAAGGCGAGTGTCACCATGGCGAACGGGATGCCCGACACACGCATCGAGACGGCGCCGGTCGCCAGGGCGATCACCATGCCGCCGACGAGTGCGATGAACACGCCGGGCCACAGCGGCACACCGAAGTGCTCCAGTGCGATGCCGAGCCCGTACGCGCCGGCCCCGAAGTACAGGGCGTGGCCGAACGACAGCATCCCGCCCGATCCGAGCAACAGGTTGTACGACAGCGCGAGCGCCGCGAACACCATGCACAGCGACAGCAGGGCGAGCGTGCCCGGCATGTAGGTGGGCGTGGGGAGGATGCCGGGAAGCGACAGGTTCAGCAGCGGCAGCACCGCCATGAACACGACGAGCGCGGCGCCCACGACGGCGGGGATCCACCGCCCCGGTTGTTGAGCCCGACGAAGCATCATGCCCTCTTTCCGAGGAGTCCGGTCGGCCGCACCAGCAGCACGAGCGCCAGCAGGATCACGACGATGAAGTCGCCCGTGCCGCCGAGGTAGAAGTTCGCGAACTGCTGCAGCACGGCCACGAGGACCGAGGCCACGGCTGCGCCCGTGAGCGAGCCGAGGCCGCCGACGACAGTCACGATGAACGCGAAGATGAGGAGCGTCTGCCCGAGGTGGGCCGACACGAACGTCGAGTAGTGCATCGCGAGCACTCCCCCGATGCCGGCCGCCGCCCCGCCGATCGCGAAGACGAGGGTGAAGGAGCGTCGCACGTCGATGCCCAGCGCCGTGACCATCGAGCGGTTCTCGACCCCGGCGCGGATGATCATGCCGTAGCGCGTCTTCTGCAGGAAGAGCACCAGCGCGGCCAGCACGAGCACCGCGGCGATCATCAGGACCCAGTAGGTGTTCGGGATGCGGGCGCCGAGCACCTCGGTGGTCTGCTTGAGCCACGACGGGCCCGAGATGTGCACGGGGTCGGTGCCCCAGATGCCCTCGAAGAGCGCGACCGCCGCGAACGAGAGGCCGACGGTGACGAGGACCTGCTCGATGTGCCGCTCGTACAGCGGGCGGATCAGGACCAGTTCGGTGAGGGTCGCGAAGACCGCGCCGACACCGGCCCCGACCAGCAGCGACAGCAGGAACGATCCCCATGAGTCGGTGCCGAGCGCCTGGGCCACCATCCAGCCGACGAAAGCGCTGAGGGTGAGGAAGGCGCCGTGCGCGAAGTTCAGCACGTGCATGAGCCCGTAGATGAGGCTCAGGCCGCTCGCGACGAGGAAGTACAGGGCGCCGAGGCCGACGCCGGTGATGAGGGTGAGGACCAGGGTGCTCATGATGCGGTGTGCTCCACGTGGACGCCGAGGAGGCGGCGGGTGAGGTCTTCGTCGTCGAGGATCTCGCGCGCCTTGCCGACATGTGCGACCCGGCCGCCCGCAACCACGACGGCGTCGTCGGCGAGGCGACGGACCACCTCGAGGTTCTGCTCGACGAGGAGGATGGGGACGGTCTTCGACGCCTCTTCGAGCGCGTCGGCGACCTCGGTCACGATCTTGGGCGCGAGTCCCTTCGTGGGCTCGTCCACGAGCAGCAGCCGGTTGTCGTTGAGCAGAGCCCGGGCGACCGACACCATCTGCTGCTGGCCGCCCGACAGCGTGCCCGCGGCCTGGTCGCGACGCGCCACCAGGTCGGGGAACAACTCGGCGACGAACTCGCGACGCGGGTTGCGCTGGCGTTCGGCGAGCGCGAGATTCTCGGCGACGGTGAGCTTCGAGAACACCTCGCGGTCCTCGGGCACGTAGCCGACGCCACGACGGACGATGCGGTGCGTGGGGATCCCGTCGATGCGCTCGCCGGCCAGGCGGACCTCGCCGCGCCGGGAGACGAGTCCGAGGATGCCGCGCAGCGTCGAGGTCTTGCCGACGCCGTTGCGGCCGAGCACCGCGGTGATGCCCGTCGCAGGCACGTCGAACGAGACGTCCTCGACGACCTGCTGCCCGGCGATCGTGCAGCGGAGGTTCCGTACGGTCAGGATCGGTTCCGCGCTCATGCCGCCTCCACCCCCGAGCCGGTGCCGAGATAGGCGCTCTGCACGAGCGCGTTCTCCATGACCCGCTGCGGGGTGTCGTACGCGATGATCGTGCCGAAGTACATCACCGCGACCTTCTCGACGAGGCCCATGAGCACGTCGATGTGGTGCTCGACCATCAGGAGCGTGCAGCCCTTCTCGCGCTGCATCTCGCGGATGTTCTCGACGAGTCCCGGCACGTCGCCCGAGGCGACGCCGGCCATCGGCTCGTCCAGCAGCACGATGCTCGCCTCGGTGGCCAGCAGCACCGCGATCTCGAGCTTGCGCTTGTCGCCGTGCGAGATGTCGCCGGCCAGCGCCTCGAGCTTGTGGCTCAGCCCGACGGCGTCAAGCTTGGCCAGCGCGAGTTCGGTGGCGGCGTCCGACCGCTTCGGGAATCGCAGCAGCGACCCGGAGCCGCCCAGCGACACCTGGGCGGCCAGCCGCACGTTCTCGAGCACCGACAGCTTCGGGAACAGGCTCGATGTCTGGAAGGTGCGCCCCAGTCCCGCCCGCGCCCTCGCGGGCACCGACGCCGTCGTGATGTCGCGGTCGTCCAGCAGGACGCGGCCGGCGGTGGGCTTCATGAGCCCGGAGATCACGTTGAAGAGCGTGGTCTTGCCGGCGCCGTTGGGACCGATGACGCCCACGAGGGAGCCGGCGGCGACGTCGAGTTCGACGTCCTTGAGGATCGTCGCGCCGCCGATCTGCAGGCCGAGGCCTTCGATCTTCAGCGGAGAGCCGCGGCGCGCGGTCTCCGCGGCGGGCGCGGACGGGACTGAGGTGCTCATCGTGTGACGTGTCCCCGGACTACTTCTTCGCCTCGGCCGGCGCGACGTCGTCCGCCGACACGGTGTCGACGAGCTCGGGCACGAAGGTGCCGTCCTTCGCGACGAGCTTGGCCTGGTACATCTCCTGGATGAGGGCGTGGTCGCTCGCGCGGACCGTCATCGTGCCCTTCGGTCCTTCGAACTCGAAGCCCTCGAGCGACGAGACCATCGCGTCGACATCGCCCTTGCCCTCTTCGATGGCGTGGACGATCATGATCGCCGCGTTGAAGCCGTCGGGGCTGAACAGGTCGGGTGTGCCGCCTGCGTCCTCGATGGCCTTGACCATCGCCGTGTTGACGTCGTTGTCGGGCGCGCCCGGGAAGTAGTGGTTGAGGAAGCTGATCTTCTCGGACGCCTCACCGTAGGCGCCGAACGTCGCCGAGTCGCCGAGGCCGGTGACGACGGGGATCTCGTCCATCACGCCCTGCTGGCTCATCGCCTGCCACATGGCGCCTGACGTAGCGCCGGCCCATGCCACGAACACGAGGTCGGGCGCACCCGCGAGCACCTGCTGCGCGAAGGGCGTGAACTCGGTGGCGTCCTCGGCGACCAGCACCGAGTCGACCGTCGCGCCCTTGCCGCCGAGGATCGCCTGCACGGCGGCCACGTTGCCCTGGCCGAAGGCGTTGTCCTGGGCGAACACGGTCACCTTCTTGCCCTCGATGTCGTCGAGGAAGGTCCCCGCCGTCGCGACGTCCTGCGCGCTCTGGCGGCCGGAGCGGAAGGTGTAGTCGTTGATGCCGGTGATCGCGTCCGCCGCGGCAGGACCCGAGATGTAGAGCACCTTGTTCTGCGCCGCCTGCTCGGCGACGGCGAGTGCGACGCCCGACGACGCGGTGCCCGCGATGATGTTGACACCCTCGCCGATGAGCTCCTTGACGGCGGTGACGGCCTTGTCGGGGTCACCCGCGTCGTCGCGGTACTCGACGGTGATCTTCGTGCCGTCGATCTCGCCGCTGCCGTCGGTGGCGTAGTCGAGCCCGGCCTTGAAGGCGTCGAGGTACTGCTTGCCGTAGCCGGCGAGCGGACCGGACTCACTCGTGACGATGCCGACGGTGACCTCGGACGGACCGCCGCCGTCGGTCGCCTCGCCGGACGGCGTCTCCGCGGACGGTGCGCACGCCGCCAGGACGAGCGCTGCCGTGACGACCACGGAGCCCAGGAGCAACTTCTTCGTAACCCGCATGTGCGTGCCTTTCCCCATTGGAAGGATTTGGTGCATCGGATCCAAACATGAAAACCGATTCAGGTATTTGCAATCTAGGAACAAGGGCGCACGCGGTCAAGTCGGGCGGGGTGGCGTTACCGAATCGCGATACGAGGGCGGGCGGCATCCATCCATTGCATACCCTCGGTATATATCACTGGTATGCTTGTTCGACGTGACACACGATCAGGACATCGAGACCCTCATCGTCGCCGCGCACACGCTCACGCGACTCGCGGCGCTCGAGACAGCCAACGAGACCCCCGCCGCCCAGTGGCGCACCCTCACGATCCTCCGCGAACACGGCCCGCTGCGCGTCGGCGAGCTCGCCCGGCTCAGCCGGGTCACGCAGCCCGGCATGACCCGGCTGGTGGGGCAGATGGTCGAGCAGGGACTGCTGACGCGGGCGACGGATGCCGCCGACTCCCGTGCGACGGTCGTCGAGGCGACGCCGCTCGGCCTGGAGGCGCTCCACACGTGGCTGCTGCACCTGACGTCGGCCCTCGCGCCGCACTTCGACGACCTCACGGCCGACGAGTGGGACGCGCTGCGCACCACCGCACGGGTGCTCACGCGCAATCTGGACCGCGCCGCGGCCACCGCGGAGGTCGCCCCATGAGCGCGCACGGCTCCGCGAAGGTGTCGGTGTGGCGCCAGCCCGCACAGGTGTGGGCGGTGGCATTCGCGTGTGTCGTCGCCTTCATGGGCATCGGCCTCGTCGACCCGATCCTCCCGGCGATCGCCGAGTCGCTGGAGGCCACGCCGGTGCAGACCGAGCTCCTGTTCACGAGCTACCTGCTCGTCACGGGGTTGGCCATGCTCGTCACGAGCTGGATCTCCAGCCGCATCGGCGCCAAGGCGACGCTGCTCATCGGCCTCGGGCTCATCGTCGTGTTCGCCCTCGCGTGCTCGCTGTCGGGCAGCGTCGACGCGATCATCGGGTTCCGTGCCGGCTGGGGCCTCGGCAACGCGCTGTTCATCTCCACCGCGCTCGCGACCATCGTCGGCGCCGCTTCCGGCGGCAGCGGGGCGGCCATCGTGCTCTACGAGGCCGCACTCGGCCTCGGCATCGCGATCGGACCCCTGCTCGGCGGGCTCCTCGGCGAGATCAGCTGGCGCGGCCCGTTCTTCGGCGTCGTCGCACTCATGGCGATCGCGTTCGTCGCCGTGCTGGCGCTCCTGCGCGGGTCGGGCGAGAAGCCCGTGCCGGTGCCGCTGTCGGCCCCGTTCAAGGCGCTCCGCATCCCCTCCCTCGCCGTCCTCGCCGTGGCCGCCCTGTTCTACAACATCGGCTTCTTCGTCCTGCTGGCGTTCTCGCCGTTCCCGCTCGGCTTCGGCGCGATGGGCATCGGCTTCACGTTCTTCGGCTGGGGCGTGGCGCTGGCGATCACCAGCGTGTGGGTCGCGCCGTTCCTGCTGCGGTTCCTCCCCCGCACGACCGTCATGCTGCTGACGCTGCCGCTGCTCGCGGTCGACCTCGTGATCGCCGGAATCCTCGTCGAGAACCCGACCGCCCTCGTGGTGTGCATCATCGTCGGCGGCCTGCTCTTGGGGATCATGAACACCGTGCTGACCGAGTCGGTCATGGAGGCCACCGACCTGCCGCGCTCGGTCGCTTCGTCGTCGTACTCGGCGGTCCGCTTCCTCGGCGGCGCGGCCGCTCCGCCGCTGGCCGCGTGGCTGTGGCACGCGTACGGCGCGACCGTCCCGTACCTGTTCGCCGCGGCATCCATCCTCATCGCGACCGCGACGATCGCGATCGGCCGCCGTGCCCTCGCGCGCATCGATCTGCGCGAAGCGGACGCCGTCGAAGAGGCCGCTGCGGTGCTCGTGGGCGACGCCGCCTGAGCCGGCACGGTACGAGAGCCCCGGACCGAAGTGGTCCGGGGCTCTCGTGCCGGTCCGCCCCGATCGGTAGCGTCTGAGTCGTGGAACAGCAGCACGCCGAGGTGCTCGTGATCGGCGCCGGCCCTGCGGGACTGGCGGTGGCCGCCTGCCTGCGTCGCCGGGGCATCGCGCCGACGATCGTCGACGCCGGCGAGGAGGTCGGCGAGACGTGGCGGCGACGCTACGAGCGCCTGCATCTCCACACGCCCCGCGTCCAGTCCGCGCTGCCGGGCCTGCGCATGCCGCGCCGGTTCGGGCGCTGGGTCGCGAAGGACGACATGGCCCACTACCTGCGGGTCTACGCGCGCCTGCACGACCTGCGTCCGCGGTTCGGCGTCCGCGTACGGCGCCTCGAGCGCGCGGGAGCCGGCTGGCGCGCCCTCACCGACGACGGCACGATCACCGCGGACCAGGTCGTGCTCGCGACCGGCTTCAGCAGCATCGCGCTCGAACCCCGCTGGCCCGGCCAGGAGTCCTACCCGGGTGAGGTCGTGCACGCTTCCCGCTACCGCGACGCGGCGGCGTTCGCCGGGCGCAGGGTCCTCGTCGTCGGGGCGGGCAACTCGGGTGCCGAGATCGCCGCCGATCTGGCCGAGCAGGGAGCTGCGGAGGTGCGGCTGGCCATCCGGACAGCTCCCAACATCATCCCCCGGCAGCTGGGGCCGTTCCCGACGACGCTCCTCGCCGTGCCGATGGACTTCCTGCCGGCGTGGGCCACGGACCCGGTCAATCGCCTGCTGCAGCGGTTCGCGATCGGCGACCTGACGCGCTACGGCATGCCGGCTCCGCGCGCCGGCGTCGTCGCACAGGCGCGGGCGACAGCCGTGACGCCGACCATCGACGTGGGCCTCGTCGCGGCGCTGCGCGCCGGCCGCGTCACCCCCGTCGCCGCGCTCGACCGCTTCGAGGGCACGGCCGCCGTCCTTGCCGACGGCACCCGCGTCGACCCCGATGCCGTGATCGCCGCAACCGGATACTCGACCGGCCTCGTCCCGCTCGTCGGCCACCTCGGGATCCTCGACCGCCGCGGCGCGCCCGCGTCCACCGGCGGACGGACGCACCCGGACGCGCCCGGGCTGCGGTTCGTCGGCATCCGCAGTCCGCTGAAGGGACTCCTCCTGCAGATCAACCTCGACGCGCGGTCAGCCGCGAGATCTATCGCGAAGGAGCGCCGAGGCGGCCGCTGAAGCGTGCCGCGAACACGCGGAAGGGCGGTCCTTGCGGACCGCCCTTCGCTGTGGTGCACCCCCAGGGACTTGAACCCTGAACCCACTGATTAAGAGTCAGTTGCTCTGCCGATTGAGCTAGAGGTGCGTGTTTCGGATGACCCGAACACGAGGGACCACATTACATGAGGATTCGCCGGACGTGAAATCGGGGCGGGAACGCCCCGGGTATCCTGTATCCCGTGACCACCCGACCCTCCGCCCCGACGTTCGATGCGCCGTTCGATGGAGACCTCCGGGCCGACCTCGAACTGGCCATGAGGCTGGCCGACGCGGCGGATGCGGCATCCATGTCCCGTTTCGACGCCGCTGATCTCGATGTGAGCCTGAAGGCCGATGCGACCCACGTCACCGAGGCCGACCTCGCGACCGAGCGGGCGATCCGCGCGCTGCTGGAGGCCGAGCGTCCCGCAGACGGCGTGTTCGGCGAGGAGTACGGCGTCACGGGCGACTCGGCGCGCCAGTGGATCATCGACCCGATCGACGGCACCGCCAACTACCTCAAGGGCATCCCGATGTGGACGACCCTGATCGCGCTGTCGATCGACGGCGTCCCCCGCGTGGGCGTCGCCAGCCAGCCGGCGATCGGCCGTCGCTGGTGGGCGGCCAGCGGCCTCGGCGCCTGGACCGACGGCCCCATGGGCGAGCCGAAGCGCCTCGCCGTGTCAGATGTCGACACGATCGGCGCGTCGAGCGTGAGCTTCCAGAGCATCGGACAGTGGCGGGATGCCGGCAAGCTCGACGCCCTCGAGCGCCTCACCTCCTCGGTCTGGCGCGACCGCGGCTACGGCGACGCGTGGCCGTACATGCTCCTCGCCGAGGGCCGTCTGGAGCTCGTCGCCGAGTTCGACGTCAAGGAGTACGACATCGCCGCGCTCGTGCCCATCGTGACCGAAGCCGGCGGCCGCTTCACATCGTTCGACGGCGAAGACACCCTGTCGGCGCGTTCGTCCCTCGCCACCAACCGCGTGCTGCACGACGCGTACCTCGAACTTCTGCATCAGTCCTGATCCACCTCCCTTCCCCTCCCATCCCCCACGGAGACTCCCCCGATGCCTGCTACCCGCCTCCTCGGCACCGCCGCCGCTCTGGCGCTGTCCGCACTCGCGCTGACGGCCTGTTCCAGCAGCCCTGACGCCGCGCCCGAGCCGACATCCTCCTCGGCGCCGACCACGACCGCGCCCGAGCCGTCGGCATCGACCGCGCCGGAGCCCACGGCCGCGGCGGCCACGCCGACGTGCAAGACGCTCATCTCCGACAGCCTGGTGGCCGACTACGAGAAGATCGGCGTGACCTCGCAGGAGTCG
The DNA here is from genome assembly GCF_042722305.1 of Microbacterium sp. NPDC058389. Classification (NCBI taxonomy): domain Bacteria; kingdom Bacillati; phylum Actinomycetota; class Actinomycetes; order Micrococcales; family Microbacteriaceae; genus Microbacterium; species Microbacterium sp. NPDC058389. The sequence continues at coordinate 154,391 of NZ_JBHXJQ010000001.1, read as the reverse complement.
CCGCTGTACATCGGCAGCCAGCAGATCGACGGCGGCATCCTGTGCATGTGGGCGAACTTCGACCAGCCCGCGGGCGACTCCGGCCAGATCTACGGCTGGGCGAAGATGACCGACGCCGAGGCCGAGGATGCGCAGAACGAGCTCCTCGCCGAGGGGTGGGTGCGCGAGGACGCCGCCGGCGGCGTGTACATCACCGAGAGCCACGACACGGCCCTCGTGACCGACGACCAGGGCTACGGAATGACGTACCTGTTCACCGACGGCCAGGTCACGGTCGCCGACACGAAGCAGGGTCTGCTCCTCATCGAGTGGCCGAAGGCCTGAGCCATGGCCGTCGGCGCGACGATGCACACGTTCACGGTGCAGCTGGCCGACGTCGATCGCGGCGTCTATGAGGATCTGTCGCTCCGCGTGGCGCGGCATCCCTCTGAGACCGACGCCTTCATGATGACGCGCGTCCTCGCCTACTGCCTCGAGTACGAAGTGGGCATCTCGTTCAGCGAGGGCATCTCGGCCACCGACGAGCCCGCCGTGCTGGTCCGCGACCTGACCGGTGCGCTGACCGCCTGGATCGAGGTGGGGGCTCCGGATGCCGCGCGCCTGCACTCCGGCAGCATGCAGGCGGCCCGGACCGTGGTGTACACCCACCGCGACCCGGCCAAGGTGGCGGCACCGTGGGCCGGCAAGCGCATCCACCGTGCGGACGAGATCCTGCTGCACGGCTTCGACCCCGGCTTCGTGGATGCCGCTGCGGCACTCGTGGAGCGTCGCAGCGCGATGACGCTGTCGGTGACCGAACGGCGGATCTACCTCGACCTGGGCGGCACGAGCCTGGAGAGCGACATCCACACGCGGACGGCCGGGTGACGCCGACCGCGCGGCGACGTCAGGCGGGAAGGAAGTTCTCGCGGGCGAGCGGCGCGATGTCGAGCCGCTCGGCCTCGGCGCGGCCGACCCAGCGCAGCTCTTCGATCTCGGCGGCGACCACCGGCTGCTGAGCGCCGATGTCGGCCGCGAACACGTCGGCCACCACGAGGAAGCCCGGCTCGTTCGCCGCGGCGGCGGTGAAGGAGCCGAGGGACTCCAGCTCGTCGGGCGCGACGCGGATGCCGAGTTCTTCGAGCAGCTCGCGCGCCAGCGTCTCGGCCGCCGACTCCCCGGGCTCGGGCTTGCCGCCGGGCTGCATGAACGCCGTCGTGCCCGCCTTGCGCACCAGCAGCAGCTCGCCCGCCCGGTTCACGATCACCGCGGCCGAGACGTGGATGCTGCGCACGGAGGTTCCAGGAAGGTTCGGGGTGCTCACCCTGGCACGCTAACAGGTGGCGTCCACCTCGTCCGGCGTAGAATCACGTGTGCCTCCCGAATCGCCCGTGCCCTCCGACCTGCCGCCGAGCGGCATCGACCCGGAAGACCTCGCCGTCGCCCTGCGGGTGCTCGACAGCATGGCGGGGATCGACGAGACCCATCCCGACTTCGTCGCGGTGCGGCGCGCGACCGCCAAGATGTTCAAGGCCGTCAAGCGTCACCGCCGGCGTGAGATCCGCGACGCGATCGCCGCCGCGGACAAGGCGGTCGTCGCGGCCACCGCCACGGGGGCGCCCGATCGCATCGACGACGAGACGCGCGGCATCCCGATCGCGTCCTCGACGACGGCACCCACGGCGGGCACCCTTCTCAAGGCCCGTGCCTGCTACATCTGCAAGCGGCCGTACACGGTGGTCGACGCGTTCTATCACCAGCTGTGCCCCGACTGCGCCGCCATGAGCCACGCCAAGCGCAACGCGCGGACCGACCTGACCGGCAAGCGGGCGCTGCTCACCGGCGGTCGGGCCAAGATCGGCATGTACATCGCCCTGCGCCTGCTGCGCGACGGCGCCCACACCACGATCACCACACGATTCCCGCGTGACGCCGTGCGCCGGTTCAGCAGCCTGCCCGACGCCCCCGAGTGGATCGACCGGCTCAAGATCGTCGGCATCGACCTGCGCGATCCCGCACAGGTCATCGGTCTCGCCGAGGACGTCGCCGCGGCCGGTCCCCTCGACATCCTCATCAACAACGCCACCCAGACGGTGCGCCGCTCCCCGGGCGCGTATCAGCCCCTCGTCGACGCCGAACTGGCGCCGCTGCCGAACGGGCCGCTGCCCGAGCTCGTCACGTTCGGGCACACGAACGACCGTCACCCGCAGGCGCTGGAGCGCTCGGTGACGGCGCACCCGATCCTCGCCGCGGCCGCTTCGCGCGCCGACGAGCTCACCGAGCAGGCCATGGCCGCCGGCTCCAGCTCGCTGGAGAGGCTTGCCGCAGGAACCGCGATCGACGCCGGCGGGCTCATCCCCGACCTCGACCACAGCAACTCGTGGGTGCAGCGCGTCGAAGAGGTCGACCCGCTCGAGATGCTCGAAGTGCAGCTCGCCAACACGACGGCGCCGTTCCTGCTCGTGTCCAAGCTGCGTCCGTCGATGGCCGCGTCGAACGCCCGGCGCACCTACATCGTCAACGTGAGCGCGATGGAAGGCGTGTTCAACCGCGGCTACAAGGGTCCGGGGCATCCCCACACCAACATGGCCAAGGCCGCGGTCAACATGCTGACCCGCACGAGCGCGCGCGAGATGTTCGAGACCGATCGGATCCTCATGACGAGCGTCGACACCGGCTGGATCACCGACGAGCGTCCGCACCCCACGAAGGTGCGCCTGGCCGAGGAGGGCTTCCACGCGCCGCTCGACCTCGTCGACGGCGCCGCCCGCGTGTACGACCCGATCGTGCGCGGCGAAGCCGGCGAGGACGTGTTCGGGGTGTTCCTCAAGGACTACTCCCCCGGCGCGTGGTGAACCTCCCAGAGCCGGGACGCCGCGTCGTCGTGCGGTACCTCCTCCCCACCGGGCAGGCGACCGACGCGCTGGGCGAGCTGCTGAGCGTGGATGCCGCGACCGTGGTCGTCGACGGCAAACGCGGTGTCGAACGCATCCCGCGCGGCGCGATCATCGCCGCGAAGGAGGTTCCGCCGCCACCACCGCCGCGGCGCACGCGCAGCGACCCGTCGACCTCCGCCTCCTAGCGCGTCCTGACCCGGTACGAGACGAGACGCTGGCGGCGCTGACGCGGAAGGCCCGCGCCGCGCTCAGCGCAGCCCGGGCCTTCTGCATCGCCACGATCAGCCGCGCGGCGGGTTCGCCGGCAGCCACTCCGCCAGCGTCGTGGTGAACACCTGCACCCCGGACACGGGCATCAGGGTGCGCTCCTCCATGCGCGCGCCGAAGTAGGGCGCGTCGGGATCGGTGAGCACCTCGCGGGGGTCGCCGCGGAACGTCAGCCCGCGCCGCACCATCTCGTCGAGCCCCATGACCTCCGGTCCCGCGATCTCGACGTCGGCGCCGAGAGGAGCGCCCGCCGCCGTGCGGGCGACCGCGGTGGCGACGTCCTCGGCGGCGATCGGCTGCACGAGGTTGTCGGGCAGGTGGATCGCCTCGTCCTTGCCCGAGACGGCCGCGATTCCGGTGATGAACTCGAAGAACTGCGTCGCGTGCACGAGCGAGTACGGGACGCCCGACTCTCGGATGAGCTGCTCCTGCGCGGCCTTCGCGGCGAAGTACGAGATCGTGTTCTGCCGGTCGGTGCCCACGACCGTGAGCGCCACGTGGTGGCCGACGCCGGCGGCCCGCTCGGCGGCGATGAGGTTCGCCGTCGACGTCGTGAAGAAGGCCATGACGTCGTCCGGGGCGAACGACGGCGAGTTCGACACGTCGACCACAACCTGGGCTCCCTCCAGCGCATCGGCGAGCCCTTCGCCCGTCAGCGTGTCGACGCCCGAGTTGGGCGAGGCCGCCAGTGCCTCGTGACCGTGCTCAGTGAGCTTCGCGACGACCTTCGAGCCGATCAGTCCGGAACCTCCGATGACGACGATCTTTGCCATGATGTGCCTTTCGTTGGAGAGCGCGCGTGCCGTGCTCGCCAGCTATGACCGGGCCGGAGCCGGATCTGTGACACGTTCAGCCGCAGCTCCACCGCGCGAGCTTGTCGGGGTTCAGCACGAGCCACGCTTCGAGGATCTGCCGGCCGCGCGCCCGGAAGCCGAGGATGCCCGTCACCGCGTCATCGCGGCAGACGACGACCCCCGGCATCCCGTTGACCGCGTCCACGCGCAGGCTCGTGCCGGACGCGAGCATCACGCCGGCGAGATACGACCCGACCTCGGTCGCCCCCTCCAACGCCGCCGCCGGAGCAGGGACGTTCCCGCCCCCGTCGACAGTCAGCACCACACCGGGGTTCAGCAGCCGTCTCAGCGCGCGCGCATCACCCGCTGCGCCGATCGCGACGAGGGCGTGCGCGACCCGATCGTGGTGCACGACGCTCGACCGCGCGCCTCGTGCCGAGCGGCGCAGCCACGATCCGCCGCCACGTCCGGTCACGCCCCGACCTGGGCGTGCACAAGCTTGTCGGGGCTCATCACCCACAGCAGCTGACGGATGCCGTCCTCGCCTGCGGTGACGGTCACGATCGTGGTGACCACGCCGTCTTCGGTGAGAGTCGCCGCGGGCTGTCCGTTGACCTCGATCCAGTCGATGCGCTTGCCGGTCCAGAAGTGACTCGAGAACGCCGCGACGAACTTCGCGACGCGGCTTCGGCCTGCGACGGGGATGCGGGCAGCGAGCTTCACGCCGTTGCCGTCCGTGTAGCTGATGACGTCCTCGGCGAACAGCCGTTCGAGGTCGCCCACGTCGCCCTTCTGGGCCGCGACGAGGAACGCCTCGAGCAGTCGCCGCTGCTCTGCGGCGGCGACCTCGGCCCGCCGCGCCGATTCGAGGTGCTTGCGGGCGCGGCTGACCAACTGGCGCGCACTGGCGACGCTCGTCGAGATGACCTCTGCGATCCGCTCGTACGGGTAGTCCAGCGCCTCGCGCAGGATGTACGCGGCCCGTTCGGTGGGGGTGAGCCTCTCCAGCATCAGCAGGATGGCGAACTGCAGCGCCTCGCCGCGCTCCGCACCGAGAGCGGGATCCGCGTCGGTGTTCACCGGTTCGGGCAGCCAGGGCCCGATGTACGTCTCGCGTCTCGCGTGCGCCGACTGCGTGGCGTTGATCGACAGCCGCGTCGCGATGGTCGCGAGGAACGCCGCCGGATCGTGGATGCCGTCACGATCGACGTTCTGCCAGCGGATCCACGTCTCCTGGACGATGTCCTCGGCGTCCGCCACGGTGCCGAGCATCCGGTACCCGATGCCGAAGATGCGCCGCCGGTGCTCGTCGAAGACGGCCACCGCCCGCGCCAGATCGTCGCGGCTGCTCGCCTGTTCCCTCACGTTCCCGGTTCCCATCGCCGGGCTCAGAGTACGCCCACGGCGGAGGTCAGCGCGGCCTCGCCCGCATGGCAGCCGGCCTGCCCCGGCGCCGGCAGCGTCGCGACGACGCGCGAGCCGATCAGTCCCGTTCCCCCGATGACAGCGCTCCTCATGTCGAACCCTCTCTGCTCATCGCACGCGGGAACGCGCGCGTCTCCAGCTCAGACCGGACAGCGCCCCCGGGTGTGACGAATGTCGCGAAGATCGACGGATTCCGCCCGATCGGTCACAGCGGGCCACCTGATCCGGTCTGTGCTGACAACACCGCACGACCCTCGAAAGGAACCGACATGTCCGAGCAGAAGCCCACCGTCGTCCTCGTCCACGGCGCATTCGCCGAGTCGTCCTCGTGGAACGGCGTCATCGCGCAGCTGCAGCAGCACGATGTCCGCGCCGTCGCGGTGGCGAATCCGCTGCGCAGTCTCGCCGGGGACGCCTCCTACGTCCGCGACGTGCTGGCGGCCCTGGAGGGCCCCATCATCCTGGTGGGCCACTCGTACGGCGGCCTGGTCATCACCGAGGCCGCCGCCGGCAACGACGCGGTCGTGGGCCTCGTCTACGTCGCGGCCTTCGTGCCCGAGCCGGGCCAGAGCGCTTTCGAGCTCTCCAACAGCGCCCCCGGAGGCACGCTCGGCGAAGCGCTGACCGCCTACCCGGTCGCGACCGGCGGCGATGAGTTCGCGATCCGTCCCGAGCTGTTCCACCACCAGTTCGCAGCCGACGTCCCCGCCGAGGTGGCGGCGCTCATGGCCGCCACGCAGCGACCGGTCACGCAGGCGGCGTTGTCGGAGGGACTGGGCACTCCGCAGCCCGCGTGGCGCGACATCCCGTCCTGGCACGTGTTCGGCGACCAGGACCTCAACATCCCGGTCGCTGTGCACCGGGCGGGGGCCGAGCGCGCTGCGTCGCGCGGCACACACGAGATCGCCGGCGCCTCCCACGCTCTCCCGGTGTCGCAGCCGGCGGCGGTCGCGGCGACGATCGCCGCGGCCGGCAAGGCCTACGTCGCGAGCCTCGCCGCGGTCTGAACGGACCGGCGGCGCTCCGGACGACGGTCCGGTCTCCGGGGCGCCGCCCCCATCGAGAGGCGAGAGATGAGCGAGCTGTTCGGGACCCCGCTGCGTTCCGTGGATGCCGGCGACCTGACCGTCGGGTACGTCGACGTCGGTGACCCGCACGCCGAGCCCGTCGTGCTGCTGCACGGCTTCCCCTACGACATCCACAGCTATGTCGACGTCGCACCGCTGCTGACCGACGCCGGCTATCGCGTGCTGGTGCCCTACCTGCGCGGGCACGGACCCACACGATTCCGGGATGCCGGCACGATGCGCTCCGGGCAGCAGGCCGCGCTCGGCAGCGACCTCCTCGCCTTCCTCGACGCGCTCGACCTCGAGCAGCCGATCCTGGCCGGCTACGACTGGGGCGGGCGGGCAGCGTGCGTGGTCGCAGCGCTGTGGCCCGAGCGTGTTGCGGGCCTGGTGTCGGTGAACGGGTATCTGATCCAGGACGTCGCGGCCGCCGGCATCCCCCTCCCCGCGGAGCGCGAGGCGGGGTTCTGGTACTTCTGGTACTTCGCGACCGATCGCGGGCGCCGCGGGCTCGCCGCCGACGCGAAGGGCGTCGCCGAGGTGATCAGGCGTCGCAACTCTCCGTCGCGTCCTTTCGACGGCGCCGCCCTCGACCGTGCGGCCCCGGCGTTCGACAATCCCGACTACGTGGATGCCGTCCTCCATTCGTACCGCCACCGCCTCGGAATGGCGGCCGGCGACCCCGCCTACGCAGAACTCGAGGAGCGACTGTCGACCCTGCCTGCCATACCCGTGCCCGCCATCACCCTGGACGGCACTGCCGACGGCAACTTCCCGGCGACGGACGGCTCCGCGCACGCGCGGTTCTTCACCGGTCCACGCGAGCACCGGCAGATCGCCGGTGCCGGGCACGAACTGCCGGCCGAGGCACCGCACGCGTTCGCCGAGGCCGTGCTGGGCGTCGCTGAGCCGCCGGGTGACGGCGCCGGGACGCCCTGACCGCGGGACGGTACGGTCGTAAGGTCGGCACGTCATCGACATCCGACGCGAACCGGCGCGCGAAAGGTCCCCCAGTGAAGCTCACACAGCTCGAGCAGTTCGTCGCCGTCGTCGACAACGGACTGCATGTCCCGCGTGCGGCGGAAGCGCTCGGGATGCCGCTGGCCGCGCTCTACTCGACCATCGAGAAGCTGGAGGCGGAGGTGGGGCATCCCCTCTTCACGCGCAGCAAGTCCGGCTGGTCGCTGACTGCACCCGGGGCACTGCTCCTCGACGAGGCGCGGCAGCGGATCGCGACCGCGCCCGCGCCGGCCGCGAAGCCCGCGGTCCCGGCGGGCGGCAAAGCCAAGGCGTCGAAGGGCAAGGGCCGCGCGCCGGTCGTGAAAGGCGAGCCGAAGCCGTTCAAGAAGCGTCAGGGGCGGTGACGCGGGTCGACCTCTAGAGTTCGGTGACGCGCCCGGCGTCCACACGCCAGTGGCGATCGAGCTGGACGGCGTCGAGCATCCGCCGGTCGTGCGTGACCAGCAGCAGCGTCCCCCGGTAGGACTCGAGCGCCTGCTCCAGCTGCTCGATCGCCGGCAGGTCGAGGTGGTTGGTGGGCTCGTCGAGCACCAGCACGTTCACACCACGCCCTTGGAGGAGGGCCAGAGCCGCGCGCGTGCGCTCGCCCGGCGAGAGCTCACCCACCGGTCGCCCGACGTGATCGGCCTTGAGGCCGAACTTGGCGAGCAGCGTCCGCACCTCGCCGGACTCCATCGACGGGACGAGCTCCTCGAACGCGGATGCCAGAGGCTGTGATCCGACGAGGAGCGATCGTGCCTGGTCGATCTCGCCGATCTCGACGTTCGCGCCGAGGCTCGCGGTTCCCGCGTCGGGCTCCTGCCTGCCCAGCAGCGCCCGCAGCAGCGTCGACTTGCCCGCACCGTTCGGGCCCGTGATGCCGATCCGCTCCCCCGCGTTCACCTGCAACGACAGCGGGCCCAGGGTGAACGTCCCCTGCTGCACGACGGCAGCGCTCAGAGTGGAGACCACCGTGCTCGACCGGGGCGCCGCCCCGATGGTGAACTCGAGCTGCCACTCCTTGCGCGGCTCCTCGACCTCTTCGAGCCGTGCGATGCGACTCTCCATCTGACGCACCTTCTGCGCCTGCTTCTCGCTGGACTCGGTCGCCGCCTTGCGACGGATCTTGTCGTTGTCGGGCGACTTCCTCATCGCGTTGCGCACACCCTGACTCGACCACTCCCGCTGCGTCCGCGCCCGCGCGACGAGGTCGGCCTTCTTGCCGGCGAACTCGTCGTACTTCTCGCGCGCATGACGCCGCACGGTCTCGCGCTCTTCGAGGTACGCGTCGTAGCCGCCCCCGAACACACGGTTCGAGTGCTGCGCGAGGTCGAGCTCCAGCACGCGCGTGACGCTGCGGGCGAGGAACTCGCGGTCGTGGCTGACCAGGACGACACCGCCCCGCAGTCCGCGCACGAAGGCTTCCAGCCGTTCGAGGCCGTCGAGGTCGAGGTCGTTGGTGGGTTCGTCCAGCAGCACGATGTCGAACCGCGAGAGCAGGAGCGCCGCCAGGCCGACGCGGGCCGCCTGGCCGCCCGACAGCGACAGCATGCTCGCCTGGTCTGCCGGGATGCCGCCGAGGTCCAGCCCCAGATCGGCCAGCACGACAGGGAGCCGCTCGTCGAGGTCGGCGGCGCCACTGGCCAGCCAGCGTTCGAGCGCCGCCGAATAGACGTCGGCGGGATCGGCAGCACCCGGCGGCGTCGGGTCGCTGAGCGCGGCGGCTGCGGCATCCATGTCTCTCGTCGCCTGCGCGCAGCCCGTCCGACGTGCGATGTAGTCCGCGACGGACTCGCCCTCGACGCGTTCGTGCTCCTGGGGCAGCCAGCCGACGAATGCGTCGGCGGGCGAGTAGGTCACGGAGCCGGCCTGCGGCTCGTCGATGCCCGCGAGCAGGCGCAGCAGCGTCGACTTTCCGGCGCCGTTCGCGCCGACGACCCCGACGACGTCGCCGGGGGCCACGGTCAGATCCAGCGAGTCGAAGAGCGTGCGGTGGCCGTACCCGCCGGCCAGCCCGCGGGCCACGAGTGTTGCGGTCATGGTTCGATTCTCTCAGCGCGCGCACCCGGGGTCGGCGCGGGGGCCCCTCGTGCGCGAGGATGACGGACGTGGAACACTTCGACACGATCGTCGTCGGCGCGGGTGTCGCCGGCCTCTCCGCCGCGAAGCTGCTGGCCGACGCCGGACGAAGAGTGGTGGTGCTCGAGGCGCGCGACCGCGTCGGCGGCCGCGTGGTCACGGATCGGACCGGCGGGGTCGCGACCGATCTGGGCGCCTCCTGGATCCACGGCGTGACGGACAGCCCGGTCGCCGCCGCAGCCAAAGCCTTCGGCATGCGCACCGTGGAGTTCACGGTCGGCGGCTACCAGCCCGACAGCCGCCCGATCGCGTACTACGGCCCCGACGGGACGAGATTGACGGATGCCGCCGCCCAGGGATTCATCGACGACATCGGAGCCGTCGACGCGGCGCTGGCCGATGTCGTCGCGGCCTCCGGCCCCGGCGACTCGTATCGCGACGTGACCGACCGGGCGCTGGCGTTGCAGGGCTGGGACGCCGCCCGCGAACAGCGGGTGCGCGAGTACCTGGAGCACCGCTCGGAGGAGCAGTACGGCGCGTGGATCGCGGATCTCGCCGCGCACGGCCTCGACGACGACTCGATCGACGGGGACGAGGTCGTGTTCCCCGACGGCTACGACCAGCTTCCGGTCCGGCTCGCTGACAGGCTGGACGTGCGGCTCGAGCATGTCGTGACCCGGGTCGACTGGTCCGAGGGCATGGTGACCATCACCACCGACCGAGGCGTGTTCACGGCCGACACCGCCGTGGTGACGGTGCCGGTGGGCGTGCTGCAGTCGGAGGACTTCGCCTTCGAACCGGCGCTTCCGGATCCGATCGCGGACGCTCTGGGACGACTGCGGATGAATGCGTTCGAGAAGGTCTTCCTGCGCTTTCCGACGAAGTTCTGGGACGACGACGTGTACGCGATCCGCCAGCAGGGCCCCGAGAGCGCATGGTGGCACTCCTGGTACGACCTCACGCCTCTGCACGGCGTGCCGACCCTGCTCACCTTCGCCGCGGGCCCGGCTGCCGTCGCGACCCGCGACCGGCCCAAGGAGGACGTCGTCGACTCGGTCCTCGCGCAGCTGCGCCGCCTGTACGGCGACCGCGTCGAACAGCCGACGCGCGTCGACATCACGGCGTGGCAGGACGACCCGTTCTCGCACGGCTCGTACGCCTACATGACGGTGGGCTCCACCACCGCCGACCACGACGCCCTGGCGACGCCGATCGGCGGCATCCTCCATCTCGCCGGCGAGGCGACCTGGACCGATGACCCCGCCACCGTCCCTGCGGCGATGTTCTCAGGCCACCGCGCCGCCTGCGCCGTGCTCGGCGCGCACATGCCGATCGAACGCCTCTGGGCTGCGGGCTGAGGCCCGAGCGGGCCGACCGCCGTCGAGCAGGCTCGCCGCCCTCGTCGAACCGCAGTTCGACGTCATATGCCGTTCACCGTGCGGGCCAGATGGCGCAGGTGCTCTTCGCGGTCGATCGGATCGTTGCCGAGACGCGCCCGCGTCGGAGGATCGCCGTGCGCCGCTCGGTCATCGTCCGGCCGGCTCGCTCGCGTCCGGCAGATCTCTTGTATCCCAAGGATTGGTGTACAAGACTGTTCCCATGTCTCCGGCATCCGTTCCCGACTCCGACCTGGAACGTTCGGTGTGCTTCGCGCTGTACAGCTCGATGCAGGCGACGCTCCAGCTGTACCGCGATCTGCTCGCACCATGGGGCCTCACATTCCAGCAGGTGCTGCTGCTGGCGGTGCTGTGGGAGCACGACGAGGTGACTCCGGGCGAGCTCGCAAACGCGCTGCATCTCGATTCGAGCAGCGTGTCGGGGCTCCTGTCCCGCATGGAGAAGGCGGATCTCGTGCGTCGCACTCACTCCGTGACCGACCGACGGGCCGTGCGCGTCTCCGCCACCGACAAGGCAATGAGGATCAAGGCGGAGCTGCAGCCCGTCGGCGCCTGCGTGGCCGATGCCCTCGAGATGGAGCGCTCAGAAGCCGAGGCGCTGATCGCGGCGCTGCACGCCTTGCGATCACGGGTCTCCACGTTCGACACCCGCGCCGCGCTCGCCGCCGCGGCGCACTGACACGCCCCGAAAGGACACTCATGACACTCTTCGAAACCCCCCTCACCATGCTCCGCGGGGAGGACACGACGTTCGGCGAGCTCACCGCCGGACGGCTGACACTCGTGGTCAACGTCGCGTCGCGGTGCGGACTCGCACCACAGTATGAGCAGCTCGAACAGCTGCAGCGGACCTACGGGCCGCGCGGATTCACGGTGATCGGGTTCCCCAGCAACCAGTTCCTGCAGGAGCTGTCCAGCGAGGACGCGATCGCGGAGTACTGCTCAGCGACCTGGGGCGTCACGTTCCCCATGGCGGAGAAGGTTCGCGTGAACGGCCGCAGTGCCCACCCGCTGTACAAGCAGCTCACCGGAACCCCCGACGTCGCGGGCAAGAGCGGGCGCATCACCTGGAACTTCGAGAAGTTCCTCGTGAGCCCCACCGGCGAGGTGAGGCGATTCGCACCCCGCGTGCTCCCGGACGATCCCGAGGTGCTGACCGCCATCGAACAGTGGCTTCCTCAGGGCCGCCCGTCACACGATCGCGAGCACGCGAACGAACCACGGTAAGGCCGCCTCACCCTCGATCCCGCGCTTCAGGGTGCATCCCGGCGCTCTGGAAACCCGCCGCGCTCGACGCCACACTGAGTTCATGAACCTCGCCGAGCTCGCTGCCTCGTACCTCGAGGATGTGTCCAACGAACCTGACGCACAGCGCCGGCACGAAGCGATCGAGCGACTTTTCCACGAGGACATGCGTTACGTGGATCAGGACGGACCCGTCGATGGACGGGAAGCCTTCGCCGCCCGGATCGATGCCCTGTCGGCGATGATGGGGCCGACCGCACGCTTCTCGCTCCGCCGTCCGGCGCAGGCCGTCGACGACGCGGTGCTGTTCCACTGGCGCCTCGGCGCTCCCACCGAGGACGCGGACCTGGAGGGCGCCGACATCGCCCTGGTCCGGGACGGTCGGATCCACCGCCTTTATGCGGTGCTCGACTGATCAGCCCTCCGATTCGCCCGCGATCCCATCGTGATTGCCGGCTCGATGGGCGAACCGTCTGGGAGTCCGCTTGCATCGGGGCGTCGCCGGACTGGCGCGCCCGAGGGTGCTGAACATCGTCACGCCGCAGGTGTCAGGTCTCGACTCAGCACAGCGGCGCCGGCAGTCCCCTTCTTCGGAAGCAGGGCGATCCGCTCGTTCCACCGCTGCGCCGTCTGGATGGCCCAGAACACGGCGAACAGGGTCAGCCCCACCGCTTCGCCGAGCAACACCTCCGGGAATCCTGGAATCGCGTCTTCGACCTCGAACTGTGCCACAACCGCCAGCCCGACGAGGAAGACGATATCGGCAGCCATCGCGATCGCCAGGATCTTGTACCAGAGCCGCTGAGTGTCACCTGCCGGGGTGCGATCCTCCGGGTCGTTGTCGCGGATACCTCGGATCCAGACCACCGTGGCGAAGGCGGCGAAGAAGAGGAACGTGGCGATGTAGTGGATGCTGAAGCTCGAGGGGCCGACTCGGAAATACGGGAAAGCGTCGTTCGACACGAAGGTGAAGAAGAAGAGGGCGACGGCAGTGACTGCGGCCGTCACGGGTACGAGGAACGCAAACCGCTGCCGCTTCTCCTTGCGCTGGACGATCATCATCACCACGACGATCACCACGAGGATGAGGATGTAGGTGAGGACCGCGTTCTGCACATCGGGAAGTGCGGCCTTCGGCAGGCAGCTCTGCTCCGTACCCTCGCATGTGAAGGTGGTCAGACCCTGCTCACTGGCTTTCACATCAGTCGGCACAATCGCGATGAGCGGCCCGAAGATCGCGGCGAAGTCGAGCAGCGTCGACGGGCTGGGGAGTTTGAGCGTCCGCTGTCCCAGCGGGATCTCTGCCGCACCTCCTCGACCGTTGAGCGCGAGCATCGCGAGGGAGGCCGCGATGAGCACCCCGACGAACACGTTCCGCGCGGGGGTCCAGTAGTAGTAGCTGATCGACCCCTTCACGTAGCCGCCGACCACCGAAGCGATGATCACGCCGATGAAGAGGGCCGCGACGGCGAAGACGAACGACAGTCGCAGGTAGCGGTGGGTCTTGAGCGCTGTCGTGACGAAGTCCGGCTGCTCGTCTTGGGCTTGCTGGTTCTGGACGCTTTTGTCATCCGTCGTGTCGGTCATCGCTGCTCCCATGCAGAGAAAATGACTCGCCGCGACGCGTTGAGAGTCCGACTGCCGCTGTCGCGACTTGCGCTCGCCCCCAGCGGAGCGCCTGCGTCATGGTACCGCTCCCGGGGTGGGCGACGGCAGGCCCCTTCGGCGGAGCATGATCACGAGTGCCCCAGATCAGCGGGGCGCTGGTTCCGTGTCTCCGGCGGCCGATCGCCGAGCGCGCCGTATCTCGTCGCCGCGCTCAACTGAGCGCAAACCTCGCACCTTGGGCCCTCGGTGGGGGGTTCGCAATACCGAGGGTGGCAGTCGCAGATTGAGACGATCGTGGTTGCTGCGACACTGTCGGGTATGGGTGTGCGGCGATCCAGGATCGGTGTCGTGGCCGGCGTGGTCGCTTCGATCCTGTGTGTCGGCGGGTGCGCGGGCGGCTCAGTGGGTCCTGGCGGATCTGTTGCACTGCGTTCAGGATGGACTGAGGTCGATGATCTCCCGTTGACTGCCCGGACCGTGCCCACGCTCGCCTGGTCCGGTACGGAGGTGTTCGTGGTTGGGGGCGACACGGGATCTCCGTGCCCGCCTACGGCCGATTGTGTGTGGACAGCCCTCGCTCGCGATGGTGCGGCGTTCGATCCGGTTGCGGGGACATGGCGGGTGATCCGTGACGCTCCTGTCGACATCCCGCCATCGCCAGCGGCGTTCGCGGGCGGTCGGCTGTTCATCTCGGTTGTTGGCGCGGGTGGCGAGTCCGCCCTGGTCTCATACGACGTGGACGCGGACCGGTGGGACATGTGGGATGTGCCCGACGCCGTACCGCGCACGCTGGTCGCGGACGGCGACCGAGTTCTCTTTGTCTCCGGTTCTGACGAGCGCGGTATCGCTGCAGATCTGGTGCTGGATGCGACGACGGGGGAATGGTCGGAGCTTCCACCGGACCCGCTTGGTTCAACGTTCGACCGGGTCATCACACCGACCCCGGAGGGGCTGGTGCTCACCGCGAAAGAGCTCGTCGCCAATCCCGGCTCGGAACGGCCTGCGCTCACCATCGCCGCGTTGTATGACGAGGAATCGGGAGAATGGTCCCGGCTACCGGATACCGGTCAGATCGGCGGGTGGCGGTGGATGTCGACCGGCGGTCGTCTTGTGGACCCACAACTCGGCGGCGCCGACGGAGGTGAGGTCGGCAACTGGGGACGCACCTACCCGTACGGCGGCACTTTCACTCTGCCCGACGGAACATGGTCGCCACTGATGGATACACCCGAACCGTTACGAGACGCATGGATGTCTGACGTGGTCGGACCGGGTCGTTTCGCGCTTAGCGGCGGCTACCTCTACGACGCCCAGCGCATGACCTGGACTGAGGTGGGTCGACCCGACGGTGCACCGACGCTGCCTGAGCAAGCGATCTGGGCCGACGACAAGTTGCTGGTTCTCGGTGGAGGGGACTTCAAGGGTATTGATGGAACCGTCGGCCAGAAGGTGTGGACCTACACGCCCAGCGAATGAGCCCGGGCACGACAGAGTCCCGTCTCCGCCGCCGGATCGGCCACCGCGCATGGCTCGACTGCTCAGTAAGCAAGGTCAAACAGTCACAACGAACTCATGAGTCGACGCATCGAGTACCTCGTCGCTGTGTATCGCGGTGACCGCGCCGTCGATCCCGACCGTCTATCGCTCGCGGGGTTGCATCATCCTCACACCGATGAGGACGAGACCGGACCCGATCGCCGCGGCACCGATGAACGCGACGGTCAATCCACCCCCAAGCGGTAGGAGCGTCCCGTAGATGGCCATCCCGAGACCGATGACGAGGAGAGCTGCGATGTAGCCGGTTACGGCGGAGGAGTTCACCTGCGAACGCTATCGCGATCGCGGGAACGGGAGCCTCCGGACCGGTATCTCAGAGGTCGCGAAGCGCATCCGGGTCGTCTGCGAGCCGGTCCGCCTCGCGCGCCACGACCTCCTGCTCCGCCTCACTCAGCGGAGGAAGGCCCACTTCGTCGGCGGGGATACCCGCGTACGGGTCTGCCCCGGGGAACTCGTGATCGAACGAGCCGGCGACGACTCCCCCTGGAGGAACCTCGTCGCCTGCGGTGCCCAACAGTGTCTCCTCGCCGGGACCCTGCTCCGGCTCGTCGTCTCCGAGATGCGTACGATGCCACTCACCGCTCATGTTCACTCCCGCCTGCGGAATTCTCGTCTCCGTTCATCATCGAGGATCAGCGCTGGTTGCGCGACCGCGAGTGGGTCGCCTCCCGGCTTCGCAGCGAAGTCGCCGCGTTCGCAGACGTCGTCTTCGAAGAGGAGCGCGTGGCCGCTCGCTGAACGACCGCGGCAGTTGTGCGGGCATCCCTTCATCCCTGCTCAACTTCACAGGCTAGATTGCAGTGCAGACTTTCTCGAAACCACGAGGCAGGTGATTGCGATGGCCGCTCTGAGGGTTACCACAACGGCGACCAGGAAGTGGCTTGGTGCCCTGCTCATGGTTGCCGCTTGCGCGTTCGTGCTGATCGTCATCGGCACTCTGAGCGGAGCCACAGATGAGGTTCGGCGTCCTGCGGACCGCGAGGCGGAGAGCTTCGCGGACGGGTACCTGCTCCAGCAGTTGAACATCGCCGCCGCAGACTCGGGCGCAGCGGGCGGGGAGCGAGTTGCCCAAGTCGAGATACTGCTCACGTCGATGACCGGGGAACGTGTGACCGGTTCCCACGAGACCATCCTGGTCGGCCCCCGGAAGGGAACCAGCTTCCCGGTCGCCATCTACTCCTACTGGGAAGACACGACCTTCTCCGGCGCCGGCGATGACGCCTACTACGGTCGCGCCTGTCACGTCTACACCGTCGGAACTCGCGCCGTCACCTCAGTGCCGATCAACTGTCCAACGAGCGTTCCCGAACAGCCCTCAGTCCCGGCACTGACCAGTGATGGCTGGCCGCTTGGCTGACCTCGCCGCTCATCAGTATCGGCGCGACCGCGACTGCGGGCTCGCTAGGAACGATCGAGGACTCGGGAACGTGCGTCGCTGAAGATACCCACGATGCGTTGACACGCCGACGTCGTCGTCGTCCTCGTTGCCGGATGCCACCTCGCCCACATAGCGTGACGACCATACCGTTGCCGTCGCCTTCGGCCGTCGCCGCGACTGACAGACTCGCCCCGTGAACTCGATCGGTCCGCGAGTCCGTGCGACTCTGGTTCTGGGGTGCGCTGCGAGATAAAGTCACACCATGGCGGAGAGACTGGTAGAGAAGCTCGCCGGGTCCGTACCCTCCTGGGGCGCTCGCATCGCGTACGGAGAGAAGTCGACGGTCGGTGGGCAGGACATCGTCCCTGTCGCGATCGTCGCGTTCGGGTTCGGCGCCGGAGAGGGGTCTGGCGAGACGCCCCCGACCGAGAAGTTGCCCCAGGGCAAGGGGGAAGGCTCCGGCGGAGGTGGAGGCGGGATCGCCCTGCCCATCGGCGCCTATGTCCCCGGCCCGAACGGAACGGTGTTCAAACCCAATTCGATTGCCCTCGTGATCGCCGTCACGCCGATCGTCATGAGTGTCGCCGCTGCCATCGCCAGCGTGACCGCGGTCCGAAGCGCCGTCAAGCTCTTCCGCTGAACCGACCGGCGGGTCAGCATCGCATCGTCGTCGACGAAAGCTCCCGTTACCGCGCCGTCGTCGCGCACCGCGGTTGCCCCACTCAGATGCGTAGGCGGTCCTGTCGCGAGCCGGCGTCTCCGCACAACGAACGAAGGCCTCGACTTCCGCGTGATGACGCGGAAGTCGGGGCCTTCATCCAGTAACAACGGCTGTGGAGATGGGGGGAATCGAACCCCCGTCCATCGCTGAGTAACGGCGGCTTCTCCGGGCGCAGTCTGTACGAGCGTTCTACTCGGCTCCGACCTTTGTCACAGACACCTAAGTCGACGAGCCCATCCTGAAAAGAGTCCCGTGTGACGCTCAGGCGACGTCACACAGCAAGATCCCTAGATGACGCCAATACCCGTGACGGGATCAGTCACGGATTGACGGCGTCGGGCTCGCTGCTCAGGCAGCGAGGGCGAACGCGGACTGCTTCTTTTCGGCAGTTGTATTTTTGCAGGGAGCGTTCACGAGATAACCCTGCATCCTCGGCCCGCTTCTCGCAGATTCACAGGCGATGTCGAAACCGATCATCCCCGTGCCTCGTTCGAGGTGTTCCTTCTGTCGAAGGGCCGTTGTCACACTGTGGAGTTGCCAATCCCGGGAACCGGAGTACCCGAGCACATCAGAATACAACGGATGCGGCCGCCCCGCCATTCCGCGGCACCACGTAGAGTCGGCGTCATGAGCGACGTCGTCATCACCGTCCGTGGGGAGCACGAGACCCGCATCACGCCGGAGCGTGCCATCGCGCACCTCACGATCCGCGCGGAGGGGCCGGAACGGGGCGCCGTCGTCGAGCGCATGGCCGCGCTCACCGAGCCGGTGCGCGACGACCTCGCCGCCCGCAAGGCCGCGGGTACCGTCCCGGAGTGGACAAGCCAGCGGGTCTCGGTGTGGTCGGAGCGGCCGTGGAACAACGAGGGCAAGCGCCTGGCGCCCGTGCACTACGCCAGCGTCGACTTCTCGGTCACGTTCACGGACTTCACGGTGCTGTCGTGGTGGGCGGGCGAGGTCGCCGAGCGCGAAGGGGTTCAGTTCGGCTGGATCGAGTGGCTGCTCACGCCCGAGACACGGGCGCAGACCGAGAAGGATGTCGCGACGCAGGCCGTGGGCGTCGCGGTCGCGCGCGCGGAGGCCTACGCCGGCGCGCTGGGCCTTGCGAACGTGACGGCGCTGGAGATCGCCGATGTCGGGCTCCTCACGCGTCAGGAGCAGTCCCCCGCTCCCGCCCCGCGCATGATGATGGCGAAGGCCGCCTACGCCGCGGATGCCGGCGGAGCACCCGCCGTGCAGCTGCAGCCGGAGGACATCGTCGTGTCGGCCGCGGTCGAGGCTCGGTTCGTCGCCCGCTGACGCGGGGACGCGGCATCCACTACTCGCCGAGTCTGTTGCGGCTGCGCATCGCGCGCTCCGCCTCGCGCTTGTCTTCGCGCTCGCGGATCGTCTGGCGCTTCTCGTACTCGCGCTTGCCCTTGGCGACAGCGATCTCGACCTTGGCCCGGCCGTCCGAGAAGTAGAGCTTCAGCGGGATGAGCGTGTAGCCGCCCGCCGAGATGGCGTGCGAGAGCTTGACGATCTCTTGCTTGTGCAGCAGGAGCTTGCGCGTGCGCTTGGACGAGTGGTTCGTCCAGTGGCCCTGCGAGTACTCCGGGATGTGCACCGCGTCGAGGAAGGCCTCGCCGTTGTCGATGTAGGCGTAGCCGTCCGACAGGTTGGCGCGGCCCTCGCGCAGCGACTTCACCTCGGTGCCGGTGAGCACCAGGCCCGCCTCGTACGTCTTCTCGATCTCGTACTCGAAGCGCGCGCGACGATTGGTCGCCACGACCTTCTCCCCGCGTTCCCTGGGCATGGGCGTCTCCTCGGTTGCTGAACCTGTCGAAGCATGCCGCACCGGATGTACGGCAGCCTGTCAGTCTATCCGACTCAGGCGCGCAGCCAGCGCCGGATGGCGAAGCCGGCCGACAGCGCCGCGAGCACCACGCCCACGAGGATCAGGATCGGGATCACGAGCCACGCGTCACCGAGGTCGACCCAGGTCGTCACGAAATCCACGCGGTTGCGCAGGTACTTGTCGACGCCGAAGTAGACGCCGGCGAGCACGGCGCCGCTCGCGAGCAGCGATCCGAGCAGCGCGGCGAACACGCCCTCCAGGATGAACGGCGTCTGGATGAACCGGTTGGATGCACCGACCAGGCGCATGATGCCGAGCTCGCGTCTGCGCGCGAATGCCGAGAGCCGGATGGTGGTCGCGATGAGCAGTACCGCGGCGATCAGCATGAGCGCGGCGATGCCGACGGCGATGTAGGTCGCGATCGTCAGCGCCGAGAACAGCGGGTCGAGGTACTGCATCTGGTCCTTGACGTCCTCGACGCCCTGCATCCCGCTGAACGCCTCGATCAGCACGTCCGACTGCGACGGGTCGACGAGCGTGATGCGGAACGTCTCGTTCACCTGGTCGGGCGTGATGACGCTCGCGTTGTCCTCGCCGGCGAGGTCGACGTACTCCTGGTAGGCCTGCTCGTGGTTGAGGAACACCATCTCGCGGATGAGCGGCGCCAGCGCGGTCCCCTCGAGCTTCGACGTGACGTCTGCCACCTGCTCGGGCGTGGCCTCGCCGTTCACACAGGTCGCCGACGTCGAGATGTCCGTGCACATGTACACGGCGACCTGGGCCCGTTCGACCCAGAAGTCGCGCATCGTCGCGATCTGCATCTGCATGAGGATCGCGGCGCCCACGAAGGTCAGCGACACGAATGTCACGAGCACGACCGACACGACCATCGACAGGTTGCGGCGCAGCCCCGAGAAGGCCTCCGACAGGATCAGCCCGACCCTCATGATGTCGGCCCCACTTCGTCGTCGTCGTCGGTATCGTCGCGCACGAGCCCGAGCCGGTCGGCGAGCCCGAGCTCCTCGACGTCGATGTCGGCCAGCTCGACCGGGATCGACGACGTTGCCGGGGCTGCGGCCGAGGGCGGGGTGGATGCCGCCTCCTCCGGCTGCTCGTCGGCCTCCGTTGCGGCGACCGTGGCTGCGGCAGCCGTGTCCGCGACCGCCGCAGGAACGGCAGGCGTGCGCGGCGCAGACGGCGCGGACGGCGCCGGAGTGCCGGCATCCCCCGCCGCCACTGCGGATGGGAGGTCGTCGTCGTCATCGGGGACGTCGGTGGGGTCGAGGCCGGCGGCCGCGGCGATCGCGGCCTCGCGCTGCACCTCGAGAACGGCGGTGAGGGCGGCGACCGCGGCGGCGCCGCGCTCCGGTTCGGGGGCGAGGCTCGGAAGGCTCGACGTGTCGCCGTAGCCGCCGTGGCGTTCGTCGCGCACCATCTCGCCGTGACGCAGCTCGATCACGCGGCGCTGCATCTGGTCGACGAAACCCGCCTCGTGCGTGGCCATGACGACCGTGGTGCCGCCGGCGTTGATCCGGGCGAGCAGCTGCATGATGTCGACCGACGTGCCCGGGTCGAGGTTTCCGGTCGGCTCGTCGGCGAGGAGGATCTGAGGGCGGTTGGCCAGGGCGCGGGCGATCGCGACGCGCTGCTGCTCGCCGCCGGAGAGCTCGTGCGGGAACCGCTTCTCCTTCCCGGCGAGCCCCACCAGCGCCAGCACCTCGGGCACCGCCTGCTGGATGAATCCGCGGGACGAGCCGATCACCTGCAGCGTGAACGCGACGTTCTGGAACACGGTCTTCGTCGGCAGCAGCCGGAAGTCCTGGAAGACGGCACCGACATGGCGCCGGAAGTACGGCACCTTGCGGTTCGACAGCGTGCGGAGGTCGCGACCGAGGACGACGACCCTCCCCTCACTGGGGGTCTCTTCGCGGAGGATCATGCGCAGGCACGTCGACTTGCCGGACCCCGACGCGCCGACGAGGAACACGAACTCGCCGCGGAGCACCTCGAAGTCGACATCGGTCAGGGCGGGCTTCGCTGTGCCGCGATAGCGCTTCGTGACGTTCTCGAACCGGATCATGGCCTAACGAGCCTATGCGGATGCCCCCTCAGGGCGTCCAGCGACACTCACGGGTGCGGCATCCGTCCTGCGACGGCTCCGCGGTCCGGATCAGTCGTCGTCGTCCTTGCGCTTGCGCCAGCGGATGCCCGCCGAGATGAAGCCGTCGAGATCGCCGTCGAACACCACGGCGGGGTTCCCGACCTCGTGGCCGGTGCGCAGGTCCTTCACAAGCTGCTGTCCGTAGAGGAAGTACGAGCGCATCTGGTCGCCCCAGCTCGCGGTGATGACGCCGGCGAGCTCCTTCTTCTTGGCGGCCTCCTCCTCGCGCTGCAGCAGCATGAGGCGCGTCTGCAGCACGCGCATGGCCGCGGCGCGGTTCTGGATCTGCGACTTCTCGTTCTGCATCGACACGACGATGCCCGTCGGGAGGTGGGTGATGCGCACCGCCGAGTCGGTCGTGTTGACCGACTGGCCGCCGGGGCCGGACGAGCGGAACACGTCGACGCGGATGTCGCTCTCGGGCACGTCGACCTCGACGGCCTCTTCCATGACGGGGATGACCTCGACGGCGGCGAAGCTCGTCTGGCGCTTGTCGGCCGACCCGAAGGGGCTGATGCGCGCGAGGCGGTGGGTGCCGGCCTCGACCGACAGGGTGCCGTAGGCGTAGGGCGCGTCGACCTGGAAGGTGGCGGACTTGATTCCCGCACCCTCGGCGTACGAGGTGTCCATGACCTTGACGGGGTACTTGTGACGCTCGGCCCAGCGCAGGTACATGCGCATCAGCATCTCGGCGAAGTCGGTCGCGTCGTCGCCGCCCGCGCCCGAGCGGATCGTCACGACGGCCGAGCGGTCGTCGTACTCGCCGTCGAGGAGCGTCTGCACCTCGAGCTGGCTGACGATGTCTTCGAGCTCGGCGATCTCGCGGCGGGCCTCCTCGGCGGAGTCCTCGTCATCCATCTCGTTGGCGAGCTCGACGAGGACGTCGAGGTCGTCGAGACGCTGCTCGACGTCGGTGACGCGCTTGAGCTCCGCCTGGCGGTGGCTGAGGGCGCTGGTCACCTTCTGCGCCTTCTCGACGTCGTCCCACAGGTCGGGGGCGCCGGCCTCCTCGCTGAGACGGGCGATGTCGGCGGTGAGTGCCTCGACGTCGACCACGGCCTTGATGTCGGCGAACGTGGAGCGCAGGGCCTGGATATCGGCGGAGGGATCGAAGTCGAGCATGACACTCCAGACTAACGTGGAAGCGATGAGTGAACGCGCCGAGACCCCCACCGCTCGCGACGTGCTGTGGCGGTTCGGGCCCATGGTCTACGGCCCTACCGTACTGTTCGCGCTCGGCGAGGGCGCCGTCATCCCCCTCGTGCCGGTCATCGCCGCGCAGCTGGGCGCCGATGTCGCGACGGCCGCGCTCGTGGCGTCGGCGCTCGTGATCGGTCAGCTGTGCGGCAATCTGCCGGCGGGATGGGCGGTCGCCCGCATCGGCGAACGCCTCACGATGGCGATCGCCGGCGTCATCTCGCTCGCGGGGATCGTCGGCATGGCGCTCGCGCCGTCGCTCGGCGTGTTCGCGATCGCGGTCTTCCTCATCGGCTTCTGCGCGGCCGCGTTCGGGCTGGCGCGCCACTCGTTCATGACGACCCGTGTGCCGCTCTCGTTCCGCGCACGCGCGCTGTCGCTCCTCGGTGGCACGTTCCGCCTCGGCATGTTCGTCGGGCCGTTCATCGCCGCGGGGCTGCTCGCCGTGTTCGGCGACGAGCATGCGACGATCTGGTTCTTCGGCGGATGCCTCGTCGCCACGGTCCTCCTGGTGCTCTTCGGTCCCGACCCCGAGAAGCAGCTGCCGGTACCCACGGTCCCGCGACGGCCGGATGACGACGCGATGGAGGACACCGGCGAGCCGGTGACCGGCTCCATCCCCCTGCGACAGGCTCAGGGCCCGGGGCCGCGCACCGGCGTGATCCGGACGATGTGGCGGCACCGGCGCGTGCTCTCGACGCTCGGCCTGGCGGCGGCATCCCTCTCGGCGGTCCGCTCGGCGCGGCAGGTCGTACTGCCGCTGTGGGGCGTGTCGATCGGGCTCGACGCGCAGACGATCGCCCTCGTGGTCGGGATCTCGGGGGCCATCGACTTCGCCCTCTTCTACGCGAGCGGTCAGGTGATGGACCGGTTCGGCCGGCTGTGGGCGGCGCTTCCGGCCATGATCCTCATGGGCGCGGGCTTCATCGCGCTGTCGCTGACGCACGACCTGCCGCAGGCGGCGATGTGGTTCGCGATGTTCGCCGCCGTGCTCGGTGTCGGCAACGGGCTGTCGAGCGGCATCCTGCTCACCCTCGGTGCGGACGTCGCACCGAAGTCCGATCCGGCCGCCTTCCTCGGCTCGTGGCGCACGCTCACCGACGCGGGAGGGGCCGTCGCCCCGCTCATCGTGTCGGCGCTCGCGGCCGTCGCCTCCCTCGCGGTCGCCACGGGCGTCATGGGCGGAATCGGGCTGCTCGGCGCACTCGCGTTCATCCGCTGGGTCCCGCGCTACGTCCCGCGCGCGGGGCACTGACGCCCGTCACACCCACGAGCGTCGCACGGCCTCCGCGCCCAGCTGGATGCGGGTCGTGACGCCCGCCCGCTCCATGAGCTCGGCGATGCGGCGCTGGGCGGTGCGCAGCGAGATGCCGAGCTGGGCCGCGGCCGCGGCATCCGTCAATCCGAGCAGCAGCAGCTTCAGCAGCTCGCGGTCGGCATCCGCGCGGGTCTCGCCCTCGGCGGGCGCGAGGAACTGCGTCGCGGCCGACCAGTACTCCTCGAAGATCGCCATGACGAGGTCGAGCAGGCCGCTCGGGTGGATGAGCAGCGCGCCGAACCCGCGCCCGTCCTCCTGCGAGTGCATCGGCAGCAGCGCCATGCGATCGTCCGCGATGAACATGCGGGTCGGCAGCGACGGCAGTACCCGGACCTCCTCGCCGACCAGCGCGCTCTCGCGCGCGAGCTGCAGGAAGCCGGGGCGCTCCAGCACGCCGCTCTCCACGATGACGCGATACCGCACGCCGCGCAGCAGCGCGCGCTCCTCCTCGACGTTCTCCTCAGCGGTGACGAGCGCGACCTCGCTCAGCACGAGCACACGCACCTCGCGGGTCGACGCCGCCTGCAGCTGCGCGACGCGCTGGCGCACGGCGTCGTCGCCGATCACGACGTCGACGACGTCGGCGGCGCTGCGCTGCTCGGCCGCCGAGCGGTAGACCTCGCTCAGCTCGACGACAGCCTCGTGCGCACGGGTCAGGCCGCGTTCGCGCTCGAGCAGCAACGGGCGCAGCGCCATCGCGGGCGGTGACGCGACGAGCCGCTCGGCGTCGGAGGCGTGGCGGGCGAGCAGGCCGAGCCCCTCCAGCTCGGCGACGATGGCCCTGACCCGCGTCGGGGAGAGGCCCGTGTCGGCGGCCGCGGCGGCGATCGACGACGACGGCCGCTGCAGCACCGAGCGGTACACCTCGGTGTGCACGGCGTCCAGTCCGAGCGCGTCGAGCATCCCGTTCCCGTCCCGCCTGGCGGAAGGGTGCCATGGCGTATCTCCGCCACCACCCTATGAGAAGGCCGTGAGAGATTCGTGACAAATCCCCACACCACGGAGAGGTGCACATGTCACACCCCACCCCGTCGGGCCGGCGCCTGCGCGCCATCGTCGCCGCCACAAGCGGTCTGGCGATGGGCATCGCCGGCGTCGGCGCCGCTGCCCTGCCATCCGCCGCGAGCACGGAACCGGACGCCGCCCCCACGGCGACCGCCTCCGTCTCGGGCTCCCACACCGTCACGCTGATCACCGGCGACCGCGTCACGGTGACCGACCTCAGCGACGGCACCCACGCCGTGTCGGTCGAGACCGTCGAACCCGGCGCGGGCGTCCAGACGTTCGACGTCAAGGGCGAGCTTCACGTCGTGCCCGCGGACGCCCAGCCCTATCTCGCGTCGGGCGCGCTGGACGGCGACCTGTTCAACGTCACCAAGCTCATCGACTACGGCTACGACGATGCCTCCGTCGATGCGACGCCGGTCATCGTCGAGCAGTCCACCGCCCGCTCGCGCACGGCGCCCGAGCCTCTCCCCGGCATCGAGCTCACGACGACGCTGCCGAGCATCTCGGCGTCCGCCGGCACGGCTTCGCACGCCGACGCAGCCGCCCTCTGGTCGGCCCTCACCGGGCCGGGCGACACTCCGACCGCCCGGAGCCTCTCGACCGGCGCGCAGCTCGGCGGCAGCGTGTCCGCCGTCCACCTCGACGGCAAGGTGAAGGCGACGCTCGACTCGAGCGTCCCGTACGTTGACGCACCCGAGGCGTGGGAAGAGGGCTACACCGGCGAGGGTGTCACGGTCGCCGTGCTCGACACCGGCTACGACGACACCCACCCGGACCTCGCCGGCCGCGTGCTCCCCGGTGCCACCAGCTTCGTCCCCGGCCAGGATGTCGCGACCGACGTGCAGGGGCACGGCACCCACGTCGCCTCGACCATCGCCGGCACCGGCGCCGCGAGCGACGGCACCCATCGCGGCGTCGCCGACGACGCCGACCTGCTCATCGGAAAGGTGCTCGGCGACGACGGCTACGGCCAGGACTCGTGGATCATCGCGGGCATGGAGTGGGCGGCCTCGAACGCTCCCATCGTCTCGATGAGCCTCGGCTCGCAGGAGGCGTCGGACGGGACCGACCTCATGGCCGCGGCGGTCGACCGTCTCTCGGAAGAGACCGGCGCGCTGTTCGTCATCGCGGCGGGCAACTCCAGCGCCCCCGAGACCATCGGTTCCCCCGGATCGGCGGCATCCGCCCTCACCGTCGGCTCGGTCGACGACCCGACGGGCGCGCTGTCGTGGTTCTCCAGCCAGGGCCCGCTCACGCGCTCGGGAACGCTCAAGCCTGACATCGTCGGCCCGGGCAACGACGTGACGGCGGCGCGTTCCGCCGACAGCGGCGGGGAAGGCTTCTACGTGTCGATGAGCGGCACGTCCATGGCCACCCCGCATGTCGCGGGCGCCGCGGCGATCCTGAAGCAGCGTCACCCGGAGTACACCGGAGCCCAGCTGAAGGCCGCGCTCACGAGCACCACGGCCGACGTGGGCCTCACGTCCTACCAGGGCGGCACCGGCCTGCTCGATGTGGATGCTGCGATCGACGTGCCGGTGATCGCCTCGGGGTCGGGCGACTTCGGCATGCTCGCGTGGGGCGAGTCCCCCGCGCCGGTGTCGCGCACCGTCGCGTATACGAACCGCGGCGACGCCGAGGTGCAGCTGTCGCTCGCCGCGACCCTCACCGACACCACGCCGGGCTCGGGCGGCGGCATCGAGCCGATGTCGGCGGGCGCGGAAGTGCTGACGATGGATGCCGACACGCTGACGATCCCCGCCGGTGAGAGCCGTTCGGTGACTCTCACCGTCGACCCGTCGCTCATCGCCGCCGGCACCCAGCTGTCGGGCGAGCTCATCGCCTCGGCGGACGGCACGGCCCTCACGCGCACCGCACTGGGTGCGATCGCCGAGGAGGAGCGGTACGACCTGACCCTCACCGCGACCGACTTCGACGGCAACGCCGCCGGGGCCTACGCGTGGCTGTTCAACGCAGAGACAGGCTGGTACTCCCCCGTCGCCGTCGACGGCGAGACGACGTTGCGCCTGGTCGGCGGCACCTACTCGGTGATGTCGTTCCTCGAGCTCAACCGCACGCCCGACGCCGTCGCAAGCGTGCTCGTCGGCGACCCGGACGTGCAGCTCGACCAGGACCGCACGGTCGCCCTCGATGCGCGCGCGGCGAAGCAGCAGACGGTCGACGTCGGGACCAAGGGCCTCGACGCCACCTTCCGGCGCGTCGACTACACCTCCGACGGCTTCTCCGGGAGCGCGATGATGCCGGTGTGGGTCGACGAGATGTGGGCGCAGCCCCTGACGGCCGAGACCGCGGACTTCTCGTTCGCCACCCGGTGGCGCCTGCAGCGCCCGACGCTGACGCTGAACGCCGGCAAGACCACGCTCGACGTGATCCTGCAGGCCGGATCGACGCCGCTGGACGGCGCGATCAAGACGGCAGCGGTCGACGCGGGCGACGGCAGCACCGAGGCGTTCGCCGCGGTGGACGTGCGCGGCAAGGTCGCCGTCGTCACCCGGTCCAACGCGGTCTCGGCGACGGCGCGGGCGGCCAACGCCGCCGCGGCCGGCGCCGCGCTGCTCATCGTCGCGAACGACGCCGACGGCGAGCTCAGCGAGTGGGTCGGCGCCGACGACTACGTCACGCCGGTCGCGATCCCGGTCGCGGGCATCAGCGGCGTCCAGGGGCGCGAGCTTCTGACGCAGCTCGCCTCGAAGGGCGTGAAGGTGACGGGCACCGGCATCCCGGATGCCGACGAGATCTGGGACGTCGCGCAGTACGGCGACGGCGCGATCCCCGCGAACCTGGCCTACAGGCCGGGCAAGCTCGCGAAGATCGACACCACGTACTTCGGCCAGCCCGAGACGGTCGGCGAGTTCCGGTACGACTTCGTGCCGGGCGCGCTGTACGGCAGCGGCTTCCCGATGCGGGCCGCCCGCGGTGCCGAGCGCACCGAATGGGTCAACACCGATCAGCTGCAGTGGTACCAGGACGCGACCGTCGTCGGCGTGGACTGGCAGATCCGCGACGTCAAGCGCGCCTACAACGCGGGCTCGCGCAGCGAGACGAGCTACTTCGGCTCGATCGTGCGGCCCTACGTGGGTCCGGGGTATTGGGCGCCGCACCGCTCGGGCGACGGCATCCAGTTCAACCTGCCGTCGTGGGCCGACGGCGGCGACGCGCTCCACACCGGCACCTTCGACGTGTTCGCCGGCAACCCCGGCATCGCGCAGCAGACCGATGTGTACGTGGACGGCGCACTGGCGGCATCCGGTCAGTACCAAGGGGCGAACCTGTGGGGTCTGCCGGAGGACGATGTCGAGCTGCGCGTGGTGAACACCGCTACGCAGGACGGATCGCACCTCGCGTCGTCGACCGCAACGACGACGGAGTGGAGCTTCCACTCCTCGGGTGCCGCCGACGACTACTCGCAGCGGATCCTGCCGATGATCCAGGCGTTCTACGACATCGACCTCGCCGCCGACGGCCGCGCCGGAGACGGGCGACGCAAGGGCAGCGGTGTGACGCTCGGTCTCGAGCTCGGCCACCTGGGCGGCGCGCTCGGCGCCGCGAAGATCACCGAGGCGACGCTCGAAGCCCGCGGCGCGGACGGCACGTGGCGTGCGGTGGCCCTCGCTCCGGCGAAGACGGACGCGCCGACCGGCGCGACCGAACCGCCGTCGGGCACGTTCGCCGAGGGCCGCTCGTTCGTGAGCGCGTTCCGCGCCGACGTCCCCGTGCCCGACAAGGGAGGCTGGGTCGACCTGCGGGTGACGGCGAAGGATGCCGCCGGCAACACCTTCTCGCAGGAGATCGTGAAGGCGTTCGAGGCGGTGCCCACGAAGGGGATCCGCTGACCGCCGAATGACCAGGACGGCCCCGGTGCGCAAGCGCCGGGGCCGTTCCGTCTGCCCGATGTTCACTTGTGTTCAGTTCGATCGCCTGAACGCACACCGGCTGGCACGATTGCTGCGTCCGCCGCCATCCCGGGCTGCGGACCGTGAGATTCGAGGAGGAATCCCGTGCCCAGGAAACGGACCACGCTGCTCGTCGCAGCAGCCGTCGGCGCCCTCTGTCTGGCAGGCGCCCCGGCGCCCGCTCTCGCCGCCGACGGTCTCGCCGGCGACGTCCACTACGCGAGCGACCTCGACTGGGTCTCGGCCGACAACGGCTGGGGACCCGTCGAGCGCGACTTCAGCAACGGCTCCAAGGCGGTGCCTGACACGACACGGACCGTCCAGTCGATCCGCGGCGTGCAGTACCCCAAGGGCCTCGGCACGCACGCTCCCGCCCGCATCGTGTACGACGTGGCTCAGCAGTGCTCCCAGCTGCTCGGCTACGTCGGCATCGACGACAGCCAGGCCGGCAAGGGCCGCGTCGACTTCGTGGTCAAGGTCGACGGCACCGAGAAGTTCCGCATGGCCCGGGGCGGCACCGACCCGGCCGGCCGCCTGAACCTCGACCTGCGCGGCGCGACCAGCTTCGAGCTCATCGCCGAGACCGGCCCCGAAGGCAACGGCAACGACCACGCGGACTGGGCTGACCTGCGCATCAACTGCACCGACGAGTACCTCGCGCAGCCGCTCACCGTCACCGCGAACGACGTCGACCTGTCGCTGCTGGCCCCCGGCGCGCCCGTCTCCGTCACCGTGACCGGTGCGAACCCGCAGGTTCCGGTGACCGTCGGATTCGCCGGCGCCGAGGTCGTCGCGAACTCCGACGACAGCGGACGCGCGACGGCGTCGTTCGTCGTGCCCGCGGACACCCCCGCCGGCGAGTACTCGATCTCCGCACGCGCGGAGTCGCTGTTCGGCGCGGTCGCGCAGGGCGCGATCGCCGCGCACGTCGTCGCAGTGTCCGATACGGCGTACTTCGTCGACTGCTCCGCCACCGGCTCCGGCGACGGCTCCGAGGCGGCGCCCTTCACGTCGCTCGAGCAGCTGAAGGGCGTGCAGCCCTTCCAGCCCGGCCAGTCGGTCCGCTTCCAGCGCGGCGCCGAGTGCCTCGGCACGTTCGCCCCGACCGGCTCGGGCCTGGGCACCGCGCCGATCACGGTGTCGCCCTACGGCGACGGCGACGCGGAGGCCACGATCAACGGGAACGGCGCGCTCGCCGGCATCCACCTGCTCAATGTCAGCAACTGGACGGTCGACGGCATGCACGTCGTCAACCCGGGCACGCCCGACCAGCGCCGCGTCGGCATCCTGTACGAGATCAACGACGGGACCAAGCGCAGCGGCGTCGTGCTGACGCGCAACCACGTCGAGAAGGTCGCCGGCTGGTCCGACAAGACCAGCCTGGGCAACGCGTTCTCGCGCTCGGCGGGCATCTCGGTGCTCGGCGACGGCGTCGGCTGGTTCGACGGCATCACGGTCACCGACAACGTCGTCAACGACACCGCCGCGGGCGGCATCAAGCTGTCGGCGCCCGACACCACCAAGCACTACAA
This sequence comes from Microbacterium sp. NPDC058389, assembly GCF_042722305.1. Lineage (NCBI taxonomy): Bacteria > Bacillati > Actinomycetota > Actinomycetes > Micrococcales > Microbacteriaceae > Microbacterium > Microbacterium sp. NPDC058389. Next base: position 124,011 of record NZ_JBHXJQ010000001.1, on the reverse strand, counting down.
CGAGAAGGTGTACATCGCGCGCAACGACATCCGCGCCGTGGGCGGCGACGGCATCGTTATCCACAACTCCGACAAGCCGGTCATCGAGTACAACTCGGCGATCGACCTCGGACACGGCGAGTACCCGTTCCTCAAGGGCAACTTCGCCGGCATGTGGCCGTACAACTCCGTGGATCCGCTGTTCCAGTACAACGTGGTCGGCAACAGCGTCGGCTCGACGTACGACTCGACGGCGTGGGACTGCGACATGAAGATCAAGGGCAGCTGCACGTTCCAGTACAACTACTCCTACGGCAACGCCGGCGGCTTCTACCTGGACTGCATCTCGGGCTGCGGCACGGCATCGACCACGACCAACGCGATCCTGCGCTACAACGTCTCACAGGACGACTGCCGCCTCGGCGGCGCGAGCGGCGGACCGGGCCTGCACCTCATCTACAACAACACGTTCTCGTGCCTGAACCGGCCGTTCGAGGACGACATGACCGCGCCGCGCCAGGTGAAGAACAACATCATCATCGCGACCGGCGGGTCGTTCAAGACGACGGGCGGGGTGTACGCGAACAACGCGTACTTCGGCGGCATCCAGCCGCCGGCCACCGAGACAGGCGCGATCGTCGGCGACCCGCAGCTCATCGCGGCAGGCAGCGGACAGCTCACGCGCGCCCTCCCCGGCTACGAGCTGGCCGTCGGCTCGCCCCTGCTGGGTGCGGGCACGCCGATCGCGGATGCCGGCGACCGCGACTTCTTCGGCAACCCGATCCCCGCGACGCCGAACATCGGCGCCTACCAGGGAGCCGGTGTCGAGGTCGCACCCCTGCCGTTCGACGCGCTCGTCAACCAGACCGCGGTGGCCTCCACGGCCAACCCGCGCAACGGCGCGGTGACCGCCGACTACCGCGTGTTCTCGGCCGAGTCGCTGGCGGACGCGGGGCTCGCCGTCGGACAGACCGTGACCGCGTTCGGCGACGAACTGGACTGGCACCCGACCGCCGTGGGCACACCCGACGCCATCAAGGTCGCCGGGCAGCAGGTGTCACTCGAGGGCGAGGGCGACGAGCTCATCGTCGCCGGCTTCTCCGCCGGCACGGCGACGTCGGGCACGGCGACCGTCCACTACCAGGACGGCACGAGCGAGCAGGTGGTGCTCTCGCTGCCGCTGTGGAGCGACGGATCGACGGATGCCGCCGACACCGCACTGCTCGGCAGCGCAGGCTCGTATCTGCAGCGCACCAAGCCGTACCTCGGCGGGACGATCACGACCGTCACGGCCCCCGCGTCGGTGTTCGCTCAGCGCATCCCGCTGTCGGGAAAGCCGGTGGCGAGCGTGACGCTTCCCGAGGGCAGCGAGGTGACGGGCGAGGGCCTGAGCCTGTTCGCGATGGAGCTCGCGGGCAGCGCCGTGCCGACGTCGACCTCAGTGGTGACCGAATGCCGCGGGCCGAACGCCTGGGTGCACGTCACCGTCGCCAACGAGGACGACGCCCCCATCTCGGTGGCGGTCGACACGGTGCTGGGCGACGACATCAAGGTCAAGCTCAACCCGGGCAAGGACACGCGATCCTCATTCAAGATCCGCGAGGCACTCGCGGACGGCGAGGTGACCGTGATCGCCTCGACCGCCAGCGGAGCGCGCACCACCACCGTGGTGCCCTACACCGGGATCGGCTGCCGCTGATCCCCCGGGTCCAAGGCGGGGGCGGCGCACACGCGTCGCCCCCGCCGCCGCATGCTCGGGATGCCGCTCCCCGAGTGCACACGAACGCACATGCCGAACATCCACACGTTAGGGTGAGCCGATGATCGCCGAGCAGCGTCGCGAGCGCATCCTCCGCGAGATCGTGATGCGCGGTCGCCTCGAGGTCGCCGACTTCGCGCGTCGCACCGATCTCAGCGGCATGACGATCCGGCGAGACCTCGCCGTCCTGGCCGAGCGCGGGCTCATCCGGCGCGTGCACGGCGGCGCGGTCCTGCCCGAGACCGCCGACGCCCCCGCCGTGGGCACGCGCGGCATCGGGTCCTCGTCGCGGCCGGTCGCAACGATCGGCCTGATCGTCCCGGATGCCGCGTACTACTTCCCGCCCGTCATCCGAGGTGTCGGCGAAGCAGCACGGAGCGCCGGCATCCGCATCGTGCTCGGCACCACCGACTACGACCCGCGCGAAGAGACCCACCAGCTCGCGAGGCTCGACGCCGGGGGCGCGGACGCCATCATGCTCGTCACGGCGCGCCCCGGCGTGGACGACGGCATGACGTGGCAGGCCATCGCCGACATCCGCACGCCGGTCGTGCTCGTCGAGCGCTCCGCCGACGGCGCACCGACCACGCTCCGCGTCGACTCGGTGCGCTCGGACCACGGATTCGGCGCGGAGCTCGCTGTCGATCACCTCGCCGAGCGCGGCCACCGCGGTGTCGGGCTGCTGCTGCGAGAGACCGCGACCGCACCGTGGATCGCGGACGGCCACGCCCGCGCCACCCGGCGTCACGGCATGGCCGACGCACCGGTCGTCTTCGCCCCGTCGCTGCGCTGGGGCGACGGCTCCACGTCGGACCTGCTGCGCGCATTCCTCGACGACTGCCTGGATGCCGGCATCCACGCCGCCGTCGTGCTGCCCGACGATCTCGCGGTGAGCCTCCTCGGCATCGCCGAAGGACGCGGGCTGCGGGTGCCCGAGGACTTCGCGATCGTCGCCTACGACGACGAGATCGCCTCGTTCGCCACCGTGCCGCTGACCGCGATCGCGCCGCCCAAGCTCGCGGTCGGCCGCCGCGCGCTCGAGGCGTGCCTCATGCGCCTCGAGCAGCGCGACCTCGCGCCCGCGCAGCGGGTGCAGCTCACCCCGGCCATCAACGTGCGCGAATCCACGTGACGCGGCATCGGCGCGAGGCGGCGGCATCCAGTCCCCACGCCGATGCGCGTCACCACATCAACGCGACGAGCTCGGCGAAGACGTCCTCGGGGTCGTTCTCCCAGCCACGGCGCGTGAACCACGTCGACACGTTGACCACGTCGCGGTACAGGAAGTCGTAGCCCTGCGGGTTCGCGGCGACGTCGACGATCTGCGGCAGGTCGATGACCACGATGCGGCCGTCGTGGTCGAGCAGGTTGTAGGGCGAGAGGTCGCCATGCGCGAACCCCGCGCGCGCGAACGCCGCGAGGATCGCGACGACCTGGTCGAACGCGTCACGGAGCTCGTCACCGTGTCGCCGGCTCTGCGCGAGCCGCGGCGCGGCAGTTCGACCGTCGCCGATGAACTCCATGAGCACCTCGGTGTCGCTCACCTGGACGGGGTACGGCACCGGCACCCCGGCGCGCCAGGCGCGGCACAGCGCCTCGAACTCGCTCGCGGCCCAGTGCCCGGCCGCCACCGAGCGCCCGTACGCGGTCTTGCGATGCACAGCGCGCGCGTCACGCGTGTTGCGCATCGAGCGCCCCTCCTCGTACGAGCCGGAGCGGTGGAAGTCGCTGTGGTGGGTGCTGCGGTAGCGCTTCGCCGCCAGCAGGACGCCCGGCGTCCCCGGGACGGCGCGTTCGATGAGATGGACGTCGGCCTCCTTGCCGGTCTTGACGACACCGAGCTCGGTGTCGAAGGCGCCGGAAGCGGTGACGACCCACGCCGGATGCGGCAGCGGACCCCGCTGCGTGGGCGGAGACGCCGGCCACGTGGACCAGCGCTGATCGGGGCCGGGCTCGAGCTCCGGCGACAGGATTGCGGAAGACACGTCGAAGCGTGCAGATGACATCGGATGGACTCCAGAACAGGAGGCCGCCGACGATCAACGGGTGCGGGCGACCTCGAAGGGAAGGGAAAGGGTCTGGGGCGCGACAAAGGCAGCCATCATGCGACCTCCTTCCGTTCCGGGGTGCCGGAGCACCGATCGCGCTCACTCTAGCCGAACCCTCCGTGCGGCATCCATCCCCCGCGAAGCGCGTCCGGCCGCGCTCCCCTATCGTTGGCACATGCCGAGCGTGCTCATCGAAGTCCGGCGGGGCTACTCCCCCGCCGAGGAAGTCGCCCTCATCGACGCGGTCCACGCGAGCCTCGTGTCGGCGTTCAAGATCCCGGTCGAGGACCGCTTCAGCCGCCTCGTCTCGTACGCACCCCATCGCATGGTCGACGGCCCGGAACCCGGCGTCGCGGATGCGTACACGCGCGTGACGATCGACTGCTTCCCCGGCCGCTCGCTCGAGGCCAAGCGTGCGCTGTACCGCGAGATCGTCGAACGGCTGGAGCTGCTCGGCATCCCGCGCGCCAAGGTGTCGATCCTGCTGCACGAGAGCGGTTTCGAGAACTGGGGCAGCGGCGGCATCCCCGCTGCCGACGTCGACCTCGGCTTCACCGTCGAGGTGTAGCGGGTCCTGCGGGCGCGTCCTGCAGTGCGCGTGACAGCGGCCGTGGGCATCGCCCACGGCCGCCGCATCCCGTACGGGGGACGGGATCCTCAGTCGCTCGTCGCGGTACCTCCGTTCGCGATCGTCAGGGACGACGTCTCGTGGCAGCTTGCCGCGATGTGCCGCTGCGCCGGGTTGTCACTGTGGTAGCTGACCTGCCACGAGTAGTCGCCCGACACGTTGACCGCCGTGGTGTTCGCCGTCGAGCCCGTCTGCGGAGACGGCCCGTCGAGCGACGCGGTGGTGGTGTAGACGACCGCGCCCGTGCAGTTGCTCGTCGCGAACAGCGAGAACGTCACGGTGCCCTTGACGTTGCCGCCCGCCGTGGCCGACACCGTCGCCGAGTCGTTCGGCACCCACGTCTGCGCGGTCGTCATCGACGTCGGCACGGTGTTGACCGTGACGTCCTCGTTGCCGTCCTGGCAGTTCGCGTTGTGCGTCACGCCGTTGGTGTTCGGCGACGAGCCGCTGTACACGGCGACCCAGTGGTACGTGCCCGGATCAGCGGGCACGAACGCGGGACTGTTCGTGTACGTGTTGTCACCGCTCACCGTGACCTGGCCGGACGTGTAGGCCGGTGTGCCACTGCACACCGCGCCCGGTCCGTACGCCTTGAACACGATGTTGCCGCCCGCCGGCGTCAGGTTCTGCGGCGCCGACGTCTCGATGATGTTCGCCGTCGGCTGCGTGGCCGTCCCGCCGAGCGCCGCCTGGTCGCTCACCGCGTTGCCGAGGACGACGTCCTCGCTCGCCGTGGTCGACAGCGTCGGCGTCACCGGGGTGACGGTGAAGCACTCGCCCGCGCTCGAGTCCTTCGAGCCCGGGATGCTGTTCGCCGGATCGCCGGAGAACTCCGCGCGCCAGCAGTACCTGCCGGCCGACGTCACCCACGCGGTCGGCGACAGCACCGTCTGCGGGTAGGTGCCCGCGGCGTTGAGGTTCGTCGGACCGATATGCGTCCCGCCGGTGTCGCACGTGCCGGAGTCCTTCTTGCAGAGCCAGAAGTCCACCGATCCGGCCGGCGTCGCCGTACCTCCGGTGAGGCTCACGACGGCCGAGTCCTTCACCGCGACGACTCCCGTGCCGATCGATACCGTCCCGCCGAGAGGCAGGCCGCCGGTGTCGGAAGGCGTGGTCACCGTCGACGAGCCGCAGTTGCTCAGCGTGATCTTCTGCAGGACGGTGTCCTTGTAGTCGGCGGTGTCGGAGTTGCCGGTGACGGTGCTCGGGATCACGTTGGCGAACGCGAGGCACGCCCCGCCCGATCCCATGCCGTTGTCGGTGAGGTTGATCGCGGCCTCGCCGCGGAACCCGTCCGGACTGTACTTCGCGTCGTACGTGCCCGCGGGGAGCGCGCTCAGCGGGCTCAGCGTGAGGTTGGGCGCGGTGCCGGACCAGGTGCGGACGTACAGCGTCGTGCTGCCGCCCTGCTGGTCCCACAGGATCATGAAGTCGCCCGCCTGACGGTTCGCCCACGGGTTGCAGTTGGCGATCAGCTGCGCCTCGGTCGCGGTGCCGTACGCGCACGCAGCGGGTGCGGAGTTCTTCATGAACTCGTAGGCGATGAAGCCGCTGCCGGTCTCCTTGTCGCGCTGCCAGGCGAAGTAGAGATAGTCCTTGCTGCTCACGCGAGCGGTCGCCAGCCACACCTGATTGAGGTCGACCTGGGCGTTCGGGTTGGTGAGGTCGAGCGTGGGCACGGCGTCCTTGTGGATGACTCCGATCTTGGTCGTGCTGGAGTTGAGCGGCCCGAGCTCCTTCGTGTTGCCCGCCGGGTCGGTGTAGGAGGTCGTGCCGGCGTCCGGCACGTTCCCGTCGATGTTGTACGGCCCGATGACCGCGGCCGATGCCGCCGACGCGGTGCCGACGATCACCCCCACGACCAGACAGCCGGTGATTCCCGCGGCGAGCGCGCGGCGCCGCATCCCCTTGCGCATGGCTTTCCCCTTTCCCCAGGCCAGTGCTGGGCTTACGCTAGGGACTGCGTGGGGACGAGACCATCGGGTGTTCGCGCGGTGAGTTTGGGGAAACTCCCTAAGGCGCCCGTCCCAAGCGAGGCACGCGATTTCGGGAGGGAATCGTGGGCACGGAAGAGGCATTCGCGCTCGTAGTCGTCGGAGACCACGTCAGGGCCGACTACGTGGCACTGCTGCGCCGTCTCGGACTGCCGTCGGCGGCCTTCGGGCGGTCGGTGGATGCCGCCGCCTGGCTGAACGCGACGCCGCCGGCCGTCGCCATTCTGGAGGTCGAAGACGGCGGCTGCGGGTTCCTGCGCGAGCTGCGCGACCGATACGGTCCCGACATGCCGGCGGTGCTCGTATCGGCAGAGCGGGTGACGCCGGCGGACGTGGTCGCGGGACTGCTCGTCGGCGCCGACGACTACGCGGCGGAGACGATGGATGCCGAGGAGTTCCTCGCCCGCGTGCGCCGACTGATCGAGCGCACGAGGCCCGCCCGCAACGCCACGGCCGATCTGCGCCGGCTGTCGTCGCTCACGCACCGCGAGCGCGAGGTGCTGGCCCTCACGACGGAGGGCCTGACGCAGAAGCAGGTGGCGACGGCCATGGGCATCAGCATCAAGACCGTCGGCGCGCACATGCAGAACCTGCTCATGAAGCTCGGCGTGCACTCGCGCATGGAGGCCGTGGCGCTGGCGGCGCGCGCGGGCGACGGCAACGGGACCGGCTGAGCGGATCAGCGGAGCGCCGTGCGGCTCGTCGCCGTGGCCTCGAGCCTCACGCCATCGGGCACGAACATCGTGACGACCGGCGGGTGCCACGTGCCGGTCACCGTGACTCTCGCCGACGCGCCGTCGGGCGAGGTCGCCGAGACGAGGCCGGCGTCGCCGCCGATCTCGGCGATCATCGCCCGTGCCTCTCGCTCGACGTCGTCGTCCGAGAGGGCCGCGACCGCGCCGTCCGCGGACACGGTGAGTTCGAAGCCGTCCGCCGCGGCGAGCGCCGCGGCATCGGCGACGGCATCGAGATCCTTCTGCGCGAGGTACAGGCTCGTCGCCGCGGTGCACACGAGCACGACGGCGATCGCCAGGATGCCGTAACCCAGTGTGAGGAGCAGGACGCTCCCGTCGTCGTCGGCCCCGCCCCGGGCGCCCCGGTGCAGGGCGCGCCGCACGTGCGCTCTCACTGCTCGCTCCAGAAGCGCGAGACCTTCTGCACCGAAGATGCCTCTACCGGGATGACCGCCAGATCATCGAGACCGAGCACCGGCGGGACGAGCGGCAGCGTGACCGTCGTGCGGACGGTGACGTGGAGCGCCGCGCCGGCGCGTGGGCACTCGGCGCCCGCGGGCGTGCACGAGACCGAGAGTTCGACGTCGTCGAGGTCGTACTCGTCCGAGACGGCGGCGAGGACCGCATCGGCGCGGCCGCGTGCGTCCGCTGCGTCCGAGGCGGTCGACACCGCTCGCGCGATGTGCCGGGCCGCGGCCTCGGCGCCGAGGCTCTGGCCCTGGACGAGGCCGAGCGCGACGATGAGGTACACGAGCGGGACGAGCATCAGCAGGCCGAGGAGGATGAACTCCAGCGCCGCGGACCCGCTCTCAGGATCGTCTGCTCCTTCCGCGACGGGGACCCCGCGCTCAGTCGAACGATTCGACAGGCGCATGGGCCGTCACCTCCAGAGCGCGCGGCGCACCCAGCAGCCCGACAAGGGGCAGCGTGGTCGTGACCCGCACCTCGACCGCATCGTGACCGAGAGCAGTGGTCTCGCGGACGCGGACGTCGGTCGCGTACTCGGCGCCCACCGTGCGCGTCAGGATGTCGCGCGTGCGGCGCACGCCGTCGTCGAGCGTCGTGTCGGCGAGCGCCGCCTCGTACGCGCCCTCGACCGCGGCATCGTGCACGACGTTGCGCACGTACACCGCCAGCCCGAACTGGAGCACCGCCAGCGTGAGCGCGGTCAGCAGCGCGCCGACGAGCACGAATTCGACGGGGCTGGCGCCGGTGTCGTCGCCGAGGTCCGCCCGCAGCCGGGAGCGCACGCCCGCGGCGAGACGAGCGACGGCGGCGCGCACGGTCTAGAGGCCCGCGCCCGAGACGCGCTTGAGCGCCTGGTCGAACAGATCCGCCAGCGCCGGTCCGGCCAGCGCCCAGATCACGACCACCAGGCCTGCCGTCATCAACGTGATGAGAACCCACCCGGGCACGTCGCCGCGTTCGTCGTCGGCCAGGTCGTCGACGGCCGCGTGCAGTCGCGCCACGAGGCGCAGCATCCGATCTCTCATGGTTTCCTTTCCGGCGTCAGCCGAGTCCGAGTCGCAGCATGAAGATCCCCGGGAAGACCGCGAACAGCACGCTCAACGGAAGGATCAGGAAGACGAGCGGGAACAGCATGTAGATCTCTTTGCGCCCGGCGCGCTCGATGAGCGTGCGCTTGGCGTCCTCGCGGGCATCGAGGGCCTGTGCCTGCAGCACGTGTGCGAGCGGCGCACCGCGTTCGATCGCCGCGACGAGCTGGTCGACGGAGCGGGTGAGGGCAGGGATCTCCAGCCCGGCGGCCAGCCGCGTGAGGGACTCGGACAGCGGCGAGCCCGTGCCGACCGCCACGACGACTCCCCGCAGTTCGGTCGTGAGCTCCCCGGCCCCGACCTCGCTCACGCGCCGCAGCGAGTCGAGGATGCCCTCGCCGGCCGACAGGCACAGCGACAGGAACTCCAGCACCGTCGGAAGCTCCTCCTCGATGCGCGCGGCCCGGTTGCGGGCGGCACGGGTGAGCCAGGCGTCGCAGCCGAGCACTCCGGCCACGGCGGCGACCGGAGGCAGCAGGCCGAGTGCGGGCGAACCGCGACCGACGAGCACCAGCGCGACGACCGCCACACCGCCGAGCGCCAGGCCCACGATCGCCCACGCGAGCTGCCGGACGCGGAAGCGCGCCGCGTCGATGCTCCACCCGGCGCGGTGCAGCCGTTGTGCGAGCTCGGCGTCGCCGCCCGCGAGGCGCATCAGCCGCAGCCGCAGCACGGGCGCCCACGTCCCTGCAGCGGCGGAGACGCCGCCCGTGACGTCGATGCCGCGGGCATCGGTCACGTCGCGGATGTAAGGGGCGATGCGGCGTGCCAGGGTCGGCGCTCCCCATCGCGGGGCGAGAGAGACGAGCAGGCACACGCCGGCGCCGAACGCCGTGCCGAGCACGATCGCGAAGGCGAGGTCGGTCGCAGCGAGGGCCATCATCCGAACCACCTCCGCGGTTCGGGAAGCCGGCCGAGCCGGAGCATGAGCCGGTACGCGACGAAAGACACGGCGGCCCCGACGAGGATGAGTGCGATGCCGGTGGGACTCGCATAGGCACGGGCACCCTCGGGGCGCATCGCGAGGAGCGCGAGGATCACCCACGGCGCGACGACGCCGAGCACGGCCGCACCCCGGATCCACGACTGCCGCGACTCGACCTCGGCACGCAGGGCGGCGTCGGCGCGCACCGATGCGGCGAGGGCGCGGAGCACCGCCGTCAGCTCGGTGCCGCCGACCTGACGTGCCATCCGGAGCGTCTCGACGATCCGATCCGCCACGGGGTCGGCCAGGTTCACCTTCAGCCGCAGGATGCTGGAGTCGAAGTGACCCGAGGCGGCCATGTCGCGCGAGAAGCCCGCGAAGGCGGGGCGAAGCTCGGCGGGCGCGGACTCGGCCAGGCTCGACACCGCGTCCGGGAGCGACATCCCCGCCCGCACCGAGGCGATGAGCAGATCGCACACGTCCGGCCACAGACCTCGTCGGACGCGCATGAGCCGCGAGCAGCGGGCTCGCAGCCACGTGAACGGCGCGATCGCCCCTGCGGCCCCGGCGACCAGCGCGAGCGCCGGCACCGGGGCGATGAGCCAGGCGACCGCGGCGAGCACGACCGCACACACGACGGCGACGACGAGGAGCGACGTCGGCGACGTCCGCGACATCCCGGCGTCCTCGAGGAGGCGTGCGAGCGGGCCGCGCCGGGCGGGCTGCTCGGCGACGCGCCGACCCGCCGGCCACAGCCACGGCGAGAGCACGAGCAGCAGTCCTGCCGCGAGCACCGCGCCCCACACGAATGTCATGCCGCGCCTGCCAGGTACAGCGTGCGTGCCGTGACGACCCCGTCCTCGATCCCGGTCGGCGCGACGATCTCGACGACGCGACGCGCACCGCCCGCGTCGCGTTCGCAGTGGGCGACGAGATCGACGGATGCCGCCACCGCAGGCTGCACGAAGGCCGAGTCGATGTTGCGCCCGGCCAGCAGCGGGAGGGCCGCGAGCTTGCCGAGCGCCTCTCGCGCAGAGTTGGCGTGGATCGTGGCTGCACCGGGAACGCCGGTGTTCAGCGCGAGCAGCAGGTCGAGCGCCTCGGCGTCGCGCACCTCGCCGACGACGAGACGGTCGGGGCGCATGCGCAGCGCCTCCTTCACGAGGCGCCGGAGCGTGACCTCCCCGGTCCCCTCGAGGCTCGGCTGCCGGCCCTGGAGCGACACGATGTCGGGCGCGGCGACGGCGAGCTCGAACGTCTCCTCCACCGTGACGATGCGGTGCGCGGGCGGGCACGCGGCGATGAGCGCACCGAGCAGCGTCGTCTTGCCTGCGTGGGTGGCGCCGGAGACGAGCACCGACCGGCCATCGACCATGGCGTCACGCAGCAGGCCCGCCGCCTCGGGGGCGAGCGAACCCGCCGCGACAAGGCGTCCGAGATCGCGGAAGGCGGGGAGGAACTTGCGGATGTTGACCGCCCAGTGCCGGCGGGTGATGTCAGGGATCACCACGTGCCCTGTTGTGCGCTACCCGACAACAGAGAAGGCCCCCTCTCGCTCAGGCAAGAGGGGGCTTTTCGTCAGGCAGCGCGGCGCAGAACGCGTCGCGCGGTGAAGGGGTCGTGCGCCTGGCCTTCGAGCGATACCGCGGCCCGTCGGAGTAGCTGGTAGTACCGTGCGGGCTTCAACCCGAGACGCCCGATGATCGCTTCTTCCTTGGCGCCGGTGTGGCGCGGCCACGCGCGCTCGAAGTCGAGCAACTCCCCCGTACTCACTCGGCGGCGGACGCCGCGTCGAGCGCCTCGCCGGTGAGCGCTTCATACACGGCACGGGCGGCAGCGTCTACCCCCGCCTCGAAGGCCGGCAGCTTGTCGGGGCCGGCGTACTCGGCGGGGATGTTGATGACGACCTGGACGATGCCGTCGTCGTTGAAGAGGTTGAGCGTCAGAGTTCCCATCACGGCATCAGATCACGACCCGCCGACATCACTCCCAGGCTGCGTCGATCGCGCCGTTCGTGTTGTCCCAGAGGTAGGACTGGAAGTCGTGCGCAACGATCGTCTCGCCTTCCCGCAGGTACTTGTCTCCGGGCTCCCAGGCTTCGACCGCGAGCGTCGCAAGAGTGGGAGCCGAAGCCGTCGCGTAGACCGCCGCGCCAATAGCCGTCCCAGCGTCGACGAGCTGATCGCGCGTGAGCGGCGACGAACACACTCGCGCGACCGCCTCGTACATTCCCGGCTCGGCAGTCGAGTCGATGACCTGAATCTGGAAGAGTCGCACGTCCTCGCCTAGCTGGGCGGTCTCGGCGGCGGCACCGATCGCTCCACCGTCAGCGGGATCGAGAGGAGTGGGCTCGTAAGCGGCGCACGCCTCTGGAAGCTCACCCGTCGCTGCCCCGGTTGCAGTGGGTGTCGGCGACGGCGCGGCCGACTGTGTGGCCGACGACGTGGGCTTGGGGTTCGCAGCCCGAGGCTGCGGCGCACAGGCCGTGAGAACGACGAGCAGGGCAGCCAGCGGCGCGAGCTTTTTGAGCATGGCCCTCACCGTAGCGGAGCGGTCCGCGTACGCTCGACGACATGGACGACCTTGGCGACGGCGCGCAACTGCGCTGCCCGCGCGACGGCATCGTCATGCGTGACATCGACGGCGGGTGGACGTGCCCGTCGTGCGGGCACGTGATCGCACCGACGATGCCGATCCGGATCCCGCCAGCGTTCCGCGGACCAGCTATCAACGGCGGCTAAGGCCTGTCTGACAAGCGTGGTGTGTTTGACGATCATGCTTCACTTGGGCCGATGTCCTGAGCCGTAGGCTGTCGGCATTACGACGATGGGCGGAGGCATTGTGTCAGGTGTGAAGCAGAAGGTCACGGCGGCGTACGCGGCTGAGGTGGGTCGCGCGGCGTTTACGTGGGGTTGGCCGCTGGTCAACATGCACAACCGGCTGTCGATCATGGAGCAGGTTCCCGAGCCGGGACTGCTGAAGGGAATCGTTCCGGCTGGGCCACCGAATCACATCGGCATGCTCCACGACTACATCCGCCCGGAAGAACGCGTTGTCGCGTGCCCGAACCAGGATGTCGTCTACGGGTTCGGTGCTCTGGACGCGCAGCGGGGACCCGCTGTCGTGCAGGTTCCCGATTTCGGTGACCGGTTCTGGGTGTACCAGATCGTGAATCAGCGCACGGATTCGTTCGTCGAGCTGGGGAAGATGTATGGCACGAAGCCGGGACACTATCTCCTCGCGCACGAGGATTGGGACGGCGACGTTCCCGAGGGTATCGCGGGGGTTTTCCGGTACGACACCCGCATCGGGATCGTGATTCCGCGCGTGTTCCAGGACGACACGGATGAGGATCGCGCCGCTGTTCAGCCGGTGGTGAACCAGGTCAGCGTGTACCCGCTCGCCGACTTCGACGGCAGCATGAAGGTCATCGATTACTCGCAGGTCCCGAGCTTTGGTGGCGACGGGGCGTCTGACGGCGACGAGGAAACCCAATGGGTTGACCCGGACACGTTCTTCGACCTGCTGCCGTCGGTGCTCGACGAGATCCCGGCACGTCCTGGCGAGGAAGCACTCTACGCATGGTTCCGGGAGGTGCTGGACGCCGCCGCCGAGGACGACACGATCGCCGCGGCGTTGAAGCAGGCGGCGCTCGATGCGGATGCGACGGTGCGGGAGTTGTTCGAGTTCCGCAACTACGGGATCCCGCTGGCGGCGAACTGGACGACGCAGCGCCTGGGCGCCCGCTTCGGCACGGACTATCTGATGCGCACCGCGGTCGGCAAGTCAAACATCTTCGTGAACACACCCAACGAGACGTCGTACTTCTACCTCGACCTCGATGCCCAGGGTGCACGTCTCAACGGGACTAACACCTACACGGTCCGCTTCGATGCCGATGAGATCCCACCCGTGCAGGGCTTCTGGTCTCTCACGGTCTATAACAAGCACCACTTCTTCCACCCGAACGAGCTGGACCGCTACTCCCTGGGGACGAAGAACAAGCACCTCACGTTCGGCGACGATGGGAGTCTGACGCTCACCGTCGGTGGAACGGCGCCCACCGACCCGACCGAACTCGCGAACTGGCTGCCCGCGCCCGCGGACGACTTCACCCTCTACCTGCGCACCTACTGGCCAGCCCCGAGCATCCTCGACGGCACCTGGCAGCCGCCCGCAGTCGACCGCACCGCGTAACCACCCACACCGTCTCGCAGCGACGGGCCGCCCAGTCGAACCAGACGGGGCGGCCCTCCGCGTTCACGGTGTTGCATGATGTTCGGCCCGACAGTGTCAGACGCAGCCAAGCCGTCAGCCGTTGCGGCGTAGCCTGGAGTCCTCGGCCGGGGAGAGGAGATATCCCATGGTCAGAGGTCAAGGTGGGCCGCGGCTGAGCAAGCCGCTGATGCTGAGTATCGAGCTCGACTCGATCTGCTCACGCAACCGATACACCGCCGACCCGGAGCCGGTGATCGCCGAGTTGCGCGCCGCTGCGGGGAGGCGGACGGACGTGCTCGCCGAGGCCGCGGGCCTCTTCGCCGGCTACCACGGCGGTGAGCACACGCACACGCTCTGCGCCGCGCTGCGGTCCGAAGTCGACGGCATCGGACCGTGGGTGCAGGTCGGGCAGGAGCGCCGCCACAGAGGCGTGCACCGCGCCCCGTAACGGCGCCCGACCTACCGCCGCTTGAGGTCAGGGTGTGTGCTCTCGATCTCTGCCGCCTTCTCGTTCGCGCCATCGACGCCCTGCTCGTTCAATGCCGCACCGAGTTCGAGGACGTGGTGCAGCTGGAGTTCGTCGTCCGCGTTCGACCATCGGTTCTGCGCGAACGTGATGCCCGCTTCCACCCGACGGGCGAACTCCCTGGACGACATGCGACGCTCGGTCATCGTCCCATCATCCACTGCGCGCGCCACCGGTCAGCCACCTGCTGAGGGTGAACCTTGACGCCCAGACGCTGTGGCCGCGATAGTGGTGCAAGCCGCTCGCCATTGCCCACGCTGGGCGCGCGGCTGCCCCTCCGGGTGGCGACGAAGCCCGAGCCCATGGAGACGACCCCCCGAGTCCCGAGGCGAGGGCGAGCGGTCGGCGGCGGGACCCTGATCTGTGGCCCGCCGCCGACCTATCCCCAGTCTGCGAGCGCGACCGAAGCTCTCTCAGCCGTCATCGTACGACTGTCACCCCGGCGGCGACAGTGGCCTGCGCGGAGGACGACCCAGCGACGCGAGCGGCACACCCGAAGTGCCGAAGGGCGCTCAGCGTCGCCGAGCCTAAGTCTCGTCGGCCTCATGGGGGTGGAACCGACGACCCTGTGCACGAGGCTAGGGGTCAGTCGCGGAAAGCGGTAGCCCCCAACGACGAAACGCCCCCACCCTCCGCGAAGGAGAGTGAGGGCGTTCATGGCGTGGGCGTTAACTCAGACGACTCGGTGCAACGTGCCGTCAGGGGCCTGCCAGATGGTGCCGGCCGGAGCTCCGCCGGCGTCGGCAGAAGTGATCTCCGGGAGCGGTCCGATGGTGAACGCCGCGCCGCCGAGGAACTTAGGCGCGGATGCCTCCGGAAGAGAGGTGATCACGGCGGCGGTCGTGCCATCTGCGGTGCCGGCGTCGATGGGTGGGGAGAGCCTCTCCTCGATCTTGGTGGCGGAGTTCTTCGTGACGAGGGCGTAGGACGTGGCGATCACGACCAGCGACAGCAGCACGAGCACGGGCCACGACGGGATCGTGTCGGCCGTGATCGCGTAGTACAGCACGAACACGATGGCCGTCAGCAGCAAGGCGACGACGATGGTAACGAGCTTCCGCTGCCACGACCTCTTCACGAACGGCAGGACGCCGTTCAGCGCGGCGATAGCGTACGGCGCGAAGAACGACAGCAGCACGAGCACGCCGGCCGGCGCGGTGGGAATCTCCAGGTTCATTCCTTCTCCTTCTCTTGGTTCTGGACGTACTCGCGCGACCACTCCAGGTGGGCGCCGAGCTTGTCGTCGATCGCGGTGATGCGGCCGTCGAGGTGGGTGTCAGCGTCGGTGAGGCGGCCGACGTCGCGACGCACGCCGCGGATGTCAGCGCCCTGCGCGTCGAACCTGCTGTCGACGTGGCGACGCATCTCCGCGATTGCAGCCATGGACTCCCGGTGTCGGGCGTCCATCTCGTCGCGCATGATGATCGGGTTGCCCTGGTCATCGACGTGCGAGTTCGCGACGTGCTCCCGGGTCTCGGCGACGTCCTTCTGGGTGCGAAGCATGGGCGGAAGGACCGCAGACAGCACGCCGCCGAGCATCAGCAGCCCGGGCCCGATGATCGTGGCCGGGCTGTCGACGAGCGGCGTGCCGTCGGCCGCGTTGAGGTAGCCGAGTGCGACGAGCCCGACCAGGAGCAGGGCGGCGCTGAGGACGACCCACACCACCGGGTGCCCGGGTCGGTGCGGGCCGCCGGTCACTTCTCGAGCGCCTTGGCGATCTTGGTGTCGAGCGTGCTCACCGACCTCGTGAGCGCGGCGATTGCTGCCTGGTTCGCGTACTCGCGGGACCAGTACGAGCCGGGCTTGATGACGTCGCGCGGGATGCCGTAGCTGTCGGTCACCCGGAACGCGTCGACGTCGTCGAGCACGTGGCGCTCGTCGACGACGGACGACACGTTGCGCACGATGTTGGCGGTGGCCATGTCGGGCATGGCGGCGAAGTAGTCGGGGCCGACCTGCGCGATGAGGCCGGACTTCTTCCACTGAATCTGGATCGACATGGTGTCGTCCTCCTTGTGCTTGGTCGGTTCGAACGGGCGGGCTGCCCATCCGGCGGGGAACCCCGTGCCGCGGTACTGGTCGCGGGACGGGATGTAGTCGAAGTGCCACCACTCCCCTGCGTCGAGCGCGGTGCGGATGAAGCCGTGGCGGGCGAGCAGCGCGACGACGGCGGGGTTGTTGCCGTCGTCGCTGTCGGAGGCGAGGCCGATGACGTGCATCGACTTCGACGGGTGCAGCGCCAGCGGTGCCCACGGGCCCGTCCCTGCCTTGTATGCCAGGTACGCGAGGTAGAGGCGCATCTGGGTGTCCCAGTCCGCGATGGTCCGGTTCACGTCGATCTGACGGCCGAGCTCGGCCTCGGCGCGCGCCCATGCCGCGGCGGCCTCGGCCTCGAGCGTCAGGCCGGGGCGGAGTGTGATGAGGGGTGTCATGCGGGGCTGCTCCCTTCTCCGTGCACGGCCGTGATGGCCGTCGCGAGGTGTGTGTCAGTAACCGCGCCGAGGTTCAGCCCGGGTGGCGGCGCAGTCGCGGCGATGTACTGGTCACGCGTCTCCTTTGCGTACGCGTGCACGTCCGCGACGGTCTGCGCGCCGTCGACCTCCGCCGTAACGAGTTGGCCCATGTTCTGTTGCACCCACTGACGAGCGCCGCCGATACCGCGCTGCTCGGCAACGGCGATGAAGCGCTCCTGGAGGTCGACGTCGCTGCGGGCGTTGATGTGTTGAGTGGTCGTCGCCATGGCGTGTGTCTCTCCTAGATGGGGGCTTTGATGGTGGGGAGGATGACGGAGTTCTGCACACCGCCGCCGGTCGCGATCGTGCCGCTGGCCACGTACGGGGAGAACTGCAGAGTCCCGGTCGTGTTGATCCGCCACTGGCACGCGCCGAGGGTGCCGGCGACACCGATCGCACCCGCGGAGCCAACGCCGGCCGACGGTCGTGACCCGGTCGGCAGCGTCGCGACGGTGTAGAGGGTGCCGGCGGCGACCGCGAGCGTGCTGGTGCGGACGAGGATCGTCGGAGTGATCTCGATCTGTCCGCCCATGACGCGGTACATCGGCGCGGTGAACCCGGATTCCACTGCC
The DNA here is from genome assembly GCF_042722305.1 of Microbacterium sp. NPDC058389. Classification (NCBI taxonomy): domain Bacteria; kingdom Bacillati; phylum Actinomycetota; class Actinomycetes; order Micrococcales; family Microbacteriaceae; genus Microbacterium; species Microbacterium sp. NPDC058389. The sequence continues at coordinate 106,559 of NZ_JBHXJQ010000001.1, read as the reverse complement.
CACCCAGAGGCGAGCGGCAGCGCAGTCCACCCCGACCCAAGACTCGCGGGAGTGACCGCCCGCGCGCTGTCGGTGCCCGCCTGCGTCTCCGCATCGGTCGCCAGCTCGACGACACCCGTGCGACCAGTCGTCGCCGTGCGCGCAGCCAGCGAGGCCGGCGTGACGAACTTCGACGTCAGGGATCCCGCCTGCGTCTCCGCGTTGGTGGCCGCGTCGCCCTGGTCGACGACGAGGCTGCCGTCCTGCATGATCGTCCCGGCGAACTCCCACGTGGCGAGTCCCTCCCAGAACTTGCCGAAGCCAGCGCCCGTCTTCGACCAGTGCATGAAGATGGCGGCCGTGGGGACCACCTGCTGTGCGGCAGCGGTCTTGAACTTGTCGGAGATCTCGACGCGGACCTCGAAGCTGTCGTCGATCGGGTAGTTCGCGCCACCGGAGATCACGAAGTTCGAGTTGTAGGTGACGGTCCCCGCGGCCACGTTGATGACGTTGCGGGCAGTCCACGTGGTCGTCCCGTACGGGCGGGTGAACACCTTGATCGTGAGGCTGTTGCGCTGGGTGCCGTTGATCAGCGACTGCACCGCGCAGTTCAGGTCCACCCGCAGGCTGATGCCGTTCTCGTTCAGCGTGCCGCCCGCGTCACACCGCCGCACGTTGACCGACGTCGGCCGCGGCTGCGCGTACGGGAGGACGCTGATCGACCCCGACCATGCCGCCGTGCGCGCCCGCGAGTCCGTCGCCGAGGCGGTCACCGGCACCGTCCCGGACGCCGTGATCGGGATCACACCGCCGGACGCGGCCGTGGTGCCGCCCATCTTGAACGACCGGGACTTGATCGTCGACCCCTGCACACCGGCCGCGTCCACGGTGGCCTTCAGGATCGACAGACCCTGCACGAACGCGCCCACCAGCGACGCCACCGTCGGGTTGTCGTCCGACACGGTCAGCGACGAGATCGTCGGCACCACACTGACGCCGGCCCGCAGCGTGAAGCTGATGCTCTTGCTGCCGATGACCGTCGCGCCGCTCTTGGTGACGACCGTCAGCACACCGGTCCCCGACGTGGCGTTCGGGATCTCCTGCAGCAGCGACAGCGGCGGCGTCCACGCCACCGACGCACCCACGCCGGTCCCAATGATCCCGTCGACATCGCCAAACGAGAACGTCACGTCGTGCGTGAACGACGACGACGCCCGGTTGGTGTTGATCGTCACCGCGGAGCCGGCATCGAACGCCGCCCCGCCGACGAACGTCGGGGTCGACGCACGCGGGATCGTGGGCAGGTTCAGCGTGTAGTTGACCTCGGTGTAGCCGAGGATGTCGTACGACGCCGCCGCCTTCACCGGGATCGACTGGGTGCCGTCGGCGAGGTGGTCGATCCAGTTCTGACCCTCGAGGATCAGCCACGGCCCGGCCCCGGTGAAGTCGAACCCCGACCCCAAGTTCTCGCCCACCTTGATCCCGGCGAGGAAGTACTGCCGGTCGGCGGTGCCGCCCGAGCTGGTGGGCGAGTACGACAGCTTGTCGACCCACACCTGCCACGCGATCAGCGACCGGTTGGTCGCGATGTCCTGCTTGACGAGGCCGACGTAGTCGCGGAGCTGGAACGGGCGGCTGGGGAAGGTGGAGCTACCCAATGGACCTCACCACCGTTCCGTCTCCGTAGGGCTCGAACTTGTGCTGCGCGAGCACCACCTGGGTGGTCTCCAGGACGGGGACGACCATCCGTCCGCCCTCCCAGTAGGACGTGACCACCCCGTTGTCGGTGATCTCGAACCGGTCCGGCTTCACGTGCGTCTGGAACGGCGACCCCTCGGCGCCGACATGCGCGCCGTCGACGTCGACGCGGAACCACGCCGACAGCTCGTCGACCGCGCCGGCGGTCTCGCCGAGCTGGTCGGAGAGTGCCTGCTGGTCCGCGGCGAACTGGATGATGACCTGGTTCTCGCCGAGGTCGATCTGCGCACCGAGCCCGTTCGACAGGTGCTGCACTTCGATGGCACCGGCGGCGATCGAGTTCGCCGTGACCGAGTTCGCTTCCATGTCGGGCCCGGTGATCCCGGCCACGACGATCGAGACGACGTCGGAGGGCGTGAACTCCCGGCCGAGTGTGTCGACGGGGACGAACCGGACGAACATCTCCTCACCGACGACACCGCGGATCGGTGCCGAGCCACCGCCGTGCGGCAGAGGGACGGCGAGTCGCGTCCACGGCCCGGCTGCCTCAGCGGCGTACTCGACGAGCACGTGCTGCACGCCGGCGGGCAGGTCGCCGCTGGTGAGCACGCCGTTCCACTGCGCCTGCACGAACCCGAGGCTCGTCGTCAGCGTCGGCTCGGTCGGAGCGTCCGTCAGCTCGTCGGGCGACGCGGCGATCGCGTCCACCTGCGCGGTGAAGCTCGACCACACGCCGAGCGTCGTGTAGGCGCGGACAGCGAACGACAGGGCGCGGCCGGACGTGGCGGTGATCGTGACGTCGCGCGACGGTGAAGCCGACACCGGGGTCCGCACCCCGTCGTCGAGCATCCGCAGCTCGTACCGCTCGATCGTCACCGGGAGGTCATCGATCGACTCGACCACGGCGTCCCACTGCACGCGGAGTGTGGCGAGCGACGACCCGTCCGCCTGGAACGCTGCCGTGTTGGACGTCAGAGCGAGCCCGGTCGGCGTCTTCGGAACGATCGACAGCGGCGACGCCGGTGTGACCGTGATCTCATCGGAGAACGCCGACCGCGCGCCCTTCACCGACAGCGCCCGCACCTTCACCCACACCGGGGTCTCCGAGCGCAGGCTGTCGAGGGTGACGCTCAGAGCGCCCGTCCGGGTCGCGAACCGCGAGGTCTCGTCGGCCTCGCGGATCCACAGCTCGTAGCGATCCACGTCGATGTTCGACAGGTCGAGCGCCTGCGAAACTTCGTTCCACGCGAACTTCACCTTGGCGACCGCCGAGCCGTCCGATGCCCACCGGGCCACGTTCGACTCCACGTGCAGACCGGTCGGCGCGACCGGTGTCGGCGACGACGGGTTCGGGTTGCGGGGCATTGCGTCGCCATTGCCAGCGATGATCGAGCCCGCCGATGCCGCCGCAGCTCGCCGGGCCGTCTTGGCCGCGAGGGTCAGCATCTTCGATCCGACGACGGCGCGAGCAGTGACGCCCGCTTCACTCTTGGTGATGACGGTGCCGATGACGCGCTGGAGCGACTTCCCACGGCGGGTGCGAGCTGTCACGATGTCGCCGATGTTGAAGCCGGTCCACGGGCTCGGGAGGACGTCGGTCGGCGTCCACTCGTACGCCAGCTCGCGCTTCATCGACCGGCCCTCTTTGAGCGCCGGCTGCGCGTTGCGGGTCGCGGCCGCGAGCGTCGGCGTGCCTGCCTGCGACATGGCCGCGTAGAGCGTCCCGAAGCGGTCGTCGGCGCCGGGGTTCGCGACATGCGTCCAGTAGCCGTCCTCGCCGTACGGGAACAGCAGGTGCGTGAACACGTCGAACTCGACCTTGGCGGGCGCCCGCGTTGCGCCCGGCCCGCCGAGCATCACGTTCGGGCGGCTCACACCCGACCCCGGCTTGACCGCTCGGAGAATCGTGCCCTCCGACCACCACTCGATGTACCCCTGGGAGGACAGCGACTCGACCACCTGCGACAACGGCGTGGTGAAGTAGCGGAACGTCTGGGACAGCGTCTCCGGCCAGGGCTGCCCGTACGAGTCGTGCGTGTTCGTGAAGTCGACCGTGAGCAGCGGGGCCCACCCGCCGCCCTGACCCTCCGTGATGATGTCGCGCAGCAGCTTCCCCGGGGTGACGTTCGTCCACACCCGGTTCCCGTCGGAGGCACCCGCCACCCACCACACGCGGTAGTACTGCAGCAGCCACGCGTTGAACCCAATCCCGGTGAACGTCACCGTGCCGGTCTGGTCGGTGCTGTCGCTGGATTCGGCCTTCGCGACAAAGAGGTCGTTACGCGGAGGCGCCCACGGCGTGACCTTGCCCGTCGTGTACTCGACACCAACGAGCATTGGCGCGTCGAGCTGCCCGGCGACCTGCTCGGAGACGGTGAACTCGACGACCGGCGACGCCGAGTCGACGTCGGTGTGCGTGATCCGCGCCGCTTTCAGGACCCGCGACCGCGTCCCGTTGTCGTTGTACCGGCGCAGGCGAATGTCGAGCATGGTGTCCCTCCGTGGGCGACGGCACACCGAGCGGGCGCGCAGGCAGTCAGATGAGGTAGGCGCCGCGACCGCGGACCTCGACCGTCGCGGCCGACCGTGTCGCGGTCGTCACGACGAGGCGCCCGTCTCGCGTCGAGGGGTTCGTCGGCGACAGGCGTGGGGTGATCTCGAACACACCGCGCGGGCCTCCGAAGTCGATATCTCCGGAGACCTCCGTGCCACCGCTCCACGTGTTCGTGGAGGTGACGTACGCGCGGCCGGTCGCGGAGTCGAACCGGAGGTACTGCGTCGATGTCAGGGCCCCGTCGTACGTGAACCACGCCATCGACGCCAGATCGGAAACCTGCAGCCCTGATGCCGCACCCTTGACGCGCACGAACGCGTCCTGCACGGGAGCGGACATCCCAGGGAAAAGGCCCGCGACCGACACGGAGGCGCTGTCGAGCGCCGTCGCCGCCGACGTCGTGACCAGCGCGTCGCGCCAGAATGCTTGCGGCAGGCGGATCAGGAACTTCACGTCCAGCCACGACTCGCTCGGACCGGAGCCCTCGGTGGTCCACGACAGCAGCTCGAACGTGGCCGACCGCGACGTATCGGCTGTGAGGGTGAGCGCGCCCTCAGCGGCGAACAGCGCGACGAGCGTCTGGAGATGCTGACGCGGCGTGCGCACGACGAGCGACAGTGTCACGGGCGAGATGGTCGCCGGCATTCCGGCGACCATCCCATCCCCACTCGGCGTGCGCACGTTCGTCCGCTCGCGCACAAGCTCGCTGATTGGCTTCGACGGCGCTCGGAACACCCACCCGAACGTCGGGTTGTTGAGCGGGATCCCCGCGACGCTGTAGGTCACAGGTCACCTCCGAGGTTCTGCGCGGCCTCCCACGCGTCCTGCTGCAGGTCGCGCACCACCGGGTTGACTACCGTCAGGTTGTTGTTGACGACCTTCGAGGACGTGACCCCGAACGCCTCGTTGGTGCGGTCGAGTATCTGGCGGGATCGGTCCGAGCCGTCCCATGGGATGAACGACTCAGGCACGTCGCCGCGGTCACCCACGACCCGCCATGTGTTCGACGGGACGACGTCAGCAGTGGACTGCATGGGCGTCAGACCGGGGATGCCGCCCGCCGCCATGAACTCGAGCACGCCGCCGCCCGCCTGATAGCGAATGCTGCTGCCTTCGTTCTGGTACGAGCGTCCCCCGTAGGCATCGACGTACACGGCGATGCGTCGTCCGGTCGCGGACTGGATGAAGCCCTCGAGGCCGTTGCGCGCAGGCGACGTGTCGGCCGTGACGACCACCGACCCGTCAGGCAGGGTCGTGATGCGGTCCGCGAGGGACTGCACCTTCGCCTGCTCCGTCGGCGCGTTCGAGCTGTACGTCGTCTCTGCCGTCGGTGGCGTCTGCAGCACGGTGTCGATGAGCTGCTGCGCGGCCTCGCGGGTCATGCCCGACTGCACCATCTGATCGACGAGCGCCTGCGTCGACGTGTTGTACCGGTCGGTGAGGTTGGTCTGTGACTCCCCCGCCGCCTCGGCCGCGGAGATTTCCTCGCCCATGGCAGCGACGGCCCGGCGCACCTGCTCCTCCATCGTGCCGTGCTCGGACCCGACCTTGCCGATGGCGTCGGCCGTGCGTAGCGCGGCGTCGTTGAGGTAGCCGAGCGCGACCTGTCCGTCGGCGAAGCCGTTGAACTGGCCCCGCATCTCCTCGATCTTGTCGACCGCGGCATCCGTCGTGCCCTCGAATCCACGCATCGACTCCGCCAGAGCGTCGAGCTCGGAGGTGTCGGCGCCCCAGTCGAAGAACTTGATCGCGACGGCGAGCCCGGACACCATCTCGGCGAGCGGGCCGGACACGAACGCGCCGACGCTCTCCGTCGCACCCTCGGCGAAGTCGAGTGCCCCGTTGACGAGGTCCTGGAAGAACGACAGCAGCGGGCCGCGGTTCTGCGACACCCAGTCGGCAAAGTCGCCCAGCGGCTCGGAGAACGCCCCCGCGAGGGCGCCCTGGATGCCGTCGACCGCGACCTCGATGTTCCGCTGCGCCTGCTCGACCTTGGTCGCGTCGTTGTCCGACAGGGCGTCGAACATCTTCTGCGCTGAGCCCGTCACGCCTTCGAGCTGGGCGACTGCCGTCGACAGGTCGAGTGCGAGCACCGCGTCGCCGAGGTCCTCCCACTGCGTGCCGACGAGCGCGACGCCGGCTGCGTTGCGTGCGACCGGGTCCTCGATGTTGCGGAGCCCGTCAAGGATCTGGTTGAGCCCCTCACGCGCCTCGGCTCCGCCCCGCGCCATCTTGGAGGTCATCGCCTCCGCATCCAGGCCGATGAGACGGTAGCCCTCTGCGCTCGTCTTGCTGGCATCCGTCGACCGGATCTGCAGCTCCTTGAGCGCGTCGGCGACGAGGTCGCTGTTCCGGGCCCCCGCCTTCATGCCCTGGTTGATGAGGCCGAGCGCCTCATCTCCGGAGAGACCAAGGCGGGCGAACAGCGCCGGGTACTCGGTGAATGTGTCGAGCAGGTCCTCGGCGCGGTTGGTGCCCTCCCGGGCGCCAGCGGCGAGGATGTCGAACGCGTGATCGGCGGACTTCGCGATGCCGGTCGACAGCATGATCGAGACTGCCTGCGCGGTCGGGCGCACTTCCTCCTCGAGAACACCGGCGATACCCGAGAGTCCCTGGATGACCTTCTGCGCGTCGCGCGTCGTGGCGTCCTCGTCGAGGATGTCGAACTGCAGCGCGAGCCGGGTCGTGTCCATGTTCGCTTCGATGGACTCGCCGAACGTGTTCGCATACGCCTCGCCGGCGGCCAAGCCGAGGCGGCGCGCGTCCGTCTCATCGAGGCCAGCGAGCGCGGCGAGGCGGTCGTACCGCACCTCGACCTGGAGACCCTTGTTGAAGCCGTCGAGGATCGCCTTCCCGGCGAGGATCCCGATGCCGACGACAGCGCCCGCGATCGGGATCGCGGTCAGCGCATTGATGAGGCTGTCGCCCATCTCGTCGCCCGCGTCAGCTCCGGCCTCACCCGCGTAGTCCTCGACGGCCTGCAGCTTCTGCTTCGCAGGGTCGTCGTCGACGTCGACGACCATCTTCGCGCGCGCGTTGCGGAGCCCGTCGAGACTGCGCTGGATCTTCTGCAGGTTCGCCTCGGCGCGCGCGACGTCGGCCTTCACGTCGACGTCGGCCTCGACGGAGCGGAGGTACTCGAGCCGCTCGTACACGCGCTTGAAGGACTTCTCGGCCGACTCGATGCGGGCGTTCACCTGCACGGCGGTCGGCTTCGAGACGAGCTTCTTCGCCTCGGCGTCGACCCGGTCGAGGCTGGCGATGGCGCCCTTCGCGTCGGCGTCGACCTTGAGCGGGTTCTTTTCGATCCGCTGCCCGGTCGACTTGATGTCCTTCTCGGCCCGGCCGACGTCGTCCGTGTTGACGGTGACGAGGGCCTCGATCTCGGCGGCGCGCAGCGGCATGGGTCACCTCCGGGTGAGGACCGCCCGCAGTCGAGAGGGCGAGTCGTACAGGCTGAAGATCAGGGCACGGATCCCCGGCCACGGGCGGCGGCGCACGGCCGGGTCGTACAGGTCGACCCCGCGTTCGGCCAGCTCGGCGACGACGAGCTGCCACTGCGAGAGCAGCGCGATCAGCGAGAAGTCGATGTCGGGCGTCTTGCTCTTGGCGGGCGCAGCGACGTTCTCTGGCTTCAGCTCTTCCGGGACCGGCCGATAGTCCGGGTACCAGCCGTCGGCGTCCGGTTCCCCGATGCCGTACGGCGCCCAGTCCTCGGCCGTGACGAGCCTTTTGGGCCAGCACCACCGCCCGCCGGCACCTCGTCCGCCGTCTCGCGAGGCGTCCACAGAACTGCCGCGATCCAGTCGGCGGCGGCCTGGCCGCGCGCCCAGTAGAACGCGGCGTACACGGAGAACCGGTCGATGGTCAGGGCGGGCACGCCGTCGGCGGCCATCTGGTCGTAGACCGCCTGGCCGAGCGCGGGGTGCTTGGTGCCGATGGTGTCGAGCACGGACTGGATCTCCGGAGGGACCGGGCCCTCGGCGAGGCCGAACTTGACCTCGCCGAGGGCAGCGGTCGCGAGGATCATCGCTGCCGACTCGACGTCCGGGGGCTCGACGATGTACGTCTGCCCCCGGAACGTCAACGTGAGATTGGGCACCGCCCACTGTTCGAAGTCAACGGCGCCCATAGGTCACGCTCCTCGGGTCAGGTTGTACGCGGCCGACGCTCCGATCGGGTTCGTGACGATGACCGGCACGTCGCCGGCGTCGCCGACGGGGAGCTGCACGATCATGGTCGCGTCGTTGACCGGGACGAAGTCGGCGGGGTCCCCGTCGATCGTCACCGCAGTGGCGGTGAGGAAGCCCGAGCCGGTGAAGGTGAGCAGCTCGCCGTCGGTGGGCACTGGCGGGGTGATCGATCCGACGACCGGCGCCGCGATCACGGTCCCGGTGTACGGGTTCGCGATCGGGGTGAACTCGCCCTTGCCGGCGAGCGACACCGCGAGCACTTCGATCTCGGCGTTCCCGGTGTTCTGCCGCGACACCTCGACGGTGACGAACGCGCGGCCTGCGTCGTTGGGGTTCGGGACGCCGATCGCAGGCTTGTGGTAGAACCGCACGTCGAGCACGGCGAGTTCGTTCTTCGCCCGCGCTGCGAGGAGGATCTTCTCCACCTCGGGCAGGTACAGCCCGGACGTGAGCGAGCGGTTCGCCTGGACGGTGAACGCCGCCGCGAAGCCGCGGCCGGTGACGTCCTCGTTCGGTGCGCCGCCGTCGTCGTACGTCGCGACGTCGGACGTGACCTTCGGGAAGGTCGGCGCCCAGCCGGACATGCGCCGGATGAACTGCCACGACGGCGCGGCGAACGTGGAGAGGTTGAGGTCGAGCCCGTACTCGAAGGACTTCCCGAGGGTCGTCCCCGCGGGCAGCGTGGGAGTGGTCATGTTGAGGCCTCCGTGTTGTCGAGGGTGATGATGTAGTTGTCGGTCCGCTCCTCGCGGCCGTTGTTGTCGGCACCCAGCGGGGCCATGGACAGGCGACGGATGTCGCTGATTCCCCCCACTCGGGAGAGACCTTGGAGCAGCGTGAACGCGGGCGCTGCGAGCTTGTTCGCGCCTCGGGCGTCGCCGCGCGCGCCGCGGAAGCGGATCTGCGCGCGGCGCTCCGAGAGCGATTCGGTGAGCCGGTCCTCAGTGCCGTAGACGCGGACGCCGACGGCGCGGTCCGGCTCGTCGAGGATCCGGCCGTAGAAGATCGGGACCGACCCCTCGGGAATCGCGTCGGCATTGGGGTCCCACATCCATCCGGGGATGCGGCCGAGGATCTCGCCCAGCCGGAAGGTGAGTTCGTCGTCGTCCACTAGCTGAACGCCTTCCGGATCTCGTCGGCGACGTACTCGATCACGTCGACCTCCTGCGCGGCGACTTCCAGGAACTTCGGGATCCCGCCGTCGGGGTGCTGCCATTCGAGGTGCTCGTGCTGCAGCAGCGACACCAGCGACGTGAACCCGACCTGCCCTGTGAGGTCGTCGATCGCGACGAACGCAGACTTGTCCGACTCTCCCGTCAGGGTGGGCGACAGCTCGCGTGCACGATCGCGGAGCGCCCCCATACCCTTGCGGAGTCCTGCCTGCGCTGCCTGCTCGGCGGTCGACAGGATCGGCATGTGCATCTTCACCATGGCGGGTCCCCTCTCCCGGCTACTTGAGCCGCAGCACCAGATGCGAATCGAGCGGGTCGTCGCCGTTGTCGTCGCGGGCGACGGCGAGCACCTCGGCCTCACGGGTCACCCCTGCGCCGGCTCCCGGCCAGACGGTGACGAGCGACCCCACCGGCGCGTTCGTGTCGAGCGGGACTGTGACCCTCGTCGACGAGACGACCTCCTGGCCGTCGCGATCACGCACGAGCTGCTGCTCATCGAGCACCTCGGCGGACACGTCGTGCGCGGCCGCGTATCGCGAGCCCAAGCTGCCGCCACCGACGCGGGCGCGGATGCTCACGGTGTGCGGGTAGAAGAACTCGTCCCAGGTGGTCACGTGTACTCCCCCTCCGGCCACAGCCGTGAGACGGGACGGTCGGTCGGGAACGACCCGCGAGCGTGCGCGGCGGGCAGCTCCACGGATACGTCGCCGCACAGCGAGCGCAGCCCGGCAATGTCCTCGACGGCGAACGCGGACTTGATGTCGCGGAGCGAGATGCTCGTCCCGTTCCGGCTGCGCGACGACACCGCTCCTGTGCCGACGTCGGCCGCGCGGGCATACACGCCCTTGAGGATCGCGAGCGCGTCCTTCCCCTCCTCGGACTCGACGTCGAGCCCGGCGATGCACGGTGCGATGCCGCGCGCCCGAATGAGGATGCGGCGGGCGAGCTGCTCGTCGGCGCCGACGTCGCTGTGGGTGATCGGCATGGGTCCGCCCTTCGGTCGTGAGTCGACGCGCGACGCGTCGTGCGGATCGGCGGCACGCGTCTCGTGCGCCAGGTGGACGCGACGCGTCGCGTGAGTACTCGGCACGCGTCGCGGAGGACCTCGACGACGCGTCTCACCGTGCGGCCGCTACAGGTCGCACAGTCCTCGTCGATGGGTCAGCGGACCCGCGGCGGCATCCGACGCGGCAGCGAGGCGCACAGCGTCGGGGAAACAAGGGTGTGGGTCGGCCCCCGCTGACGAATCACGCGGGGGCCGACCTGTTCAGTCCCGGTCGGGTCAGGACTGCTTGGGTGCCGGCGCCTTGGGTGCCGGCGTGCTCGGCTTCTCGGCCTCAGCCTTGGCAGCCTCGAGCGTCTTGATGGCCTCGGCGACTTCCTCCGCCTTCTCCTCGACAGCCTTGCGGGCGTCGGCGAGCTCGGCGTCCTTGGCGTCCTCGGCGGCCTTCACCGCGGCGTCGATGTCGGCCTGCGTGAACGACGGCCCGCGGCCCGCGTCGGAGTCAGGCTCCGTCTTCGCCGTGACCTCAGCCACGAGGACGAGCTTCACAGCGTGCTTGATGCCCTCCGCGGTGTACGCCTCCGGATCGACCGGGGCGTTGCGGAACAGGGTCCGCTCCGAACCGTCCTTCGTCGGCAGCACGACCGCGGCGCCGACGACGGCGAGCTGCTTGCGCGCGCCAGCCATCAGAGGGCCGTGTTCGTAAGGGTGACGCCGGCCAGGGGCTCGGTCACGACGGGCACCACGACGCGGCGGCCGCGCACGGTGTACTTGTCCGTGTCGTCGTCGCGGATCGACTTCGCCTCGATGCCGACGTCGCCCGAGCGGACGTAGCCGGGCGAACCGAGGTTCTCGTCGGCCATGCCGCCCAGCTCCTCACGGTCGACGAGCATCGGGTTCGCGCCCGTGTAGAACGGCGACGTGGTCCAGGTGAACCCGAGCGCGTCGAACGGGGTCAGGCCCGCGATCACGACGTTGCCCTGCTCGCGCGGGAGCGCCTTGTCGTCGATCAGGATGCCGACGAGCTTCGCCCACTGCGTCGGCTTGAGCACGACGGTGTCGAGCTCGAGGCCGGTGCCGAGGTCGCCGCGCGTCTGCTGGATGCTCAGCAGCGCCTCCGCGATCTTGCCCGCCGTGGTCCAGGTCGACGGCGACGCGAACGTCGACGTCACCTTCGCCATGATCACGGCCATGGCGACGGAGTCGACCTGCTTCACGATCGAGTTGCCGAGGCGGTTCAGCGCGCGGTTGAGGACGACCACGCCCTCGCGGCCGATCTTCTCGTCCGTGACGTCCGAGTCGAGGCCCCACTTCGCGGTGCGCGCCGCGGCGAGGTCGCCTCGTGTCATCACCGTCTTGGGGTAGGCGCTGCCCGGAGCCACCGCCTCGGGCGCGTCCGCGGCGAAGATCTCCTCGCCGGTCTCGTAGTAGATGCCGCCGCCCTGCGCGTTGAACCGCTGCGAGAGCAGGTAGTCCGCGATGAACCGCATCTTGGTGATCTCGGCGAGCCGCTTCGCGACGATCGACGAGCGGGACAGCAGCGCGTGGATCTGCTCGGGGGTGAGCGTCCCCTCGGGGTGCTTCACCGGGTAGGTGTACGACGCCATGTCGGTCTCTCCTTAGATGAACAGGACGTCGATGACGTCGAGGTCGGCGGCAGCGAGCTCGAGCGCGATGCCGATGGGGTTGGTGCCGGCGCCGATCGTCGCGACCTTGCCGCCGGTCGCGGCGATCACCTTCGCGCCCGCTGCGATCGCGCCGTTCGCGACGAGACGGTGCACGCCGGTCGGCCGCGGGTAGACGGTGACGATCTCTCCGGCCTTCGCGTCGAAGCCGGCGACGCCGACGACGTCCGCCACGTCGGCGCCGGCGGGGCCGACGGTCGAGTTGCCGGTGACCTCGACGAGGCGGCCTCCGGTGACGTCCGCAGATGCGGTCAGCGTGAACGCCGGGATCGAGTTGAACTTGGGCGTGTAGTCAGCCACCTCAGGCCTCCTTCGTGGTCTCGCCCCACGCGGCCGCGTAGAGGGCGTCGTCCGCGCTGGTGACGCCGTCGGCGTGGCCCAGCTCCTTCACGGGCAGGGCGGTGTTGGCCGGCATGCCGTCGAGCAGTGCGGTGATGCCCTGCTCGTCCTTGTCGAGCGCGGCGCGCCAGGTGTCGCGCGTCGACGAGGCGATGCGGCCGGACGCGACGGCCGACGCGACGACCGCGTCTCGGCGGTCGCTGACCTGCTCCTCGCGTGCCTGCACGCCGAGGGCGGCCTGCTCGCGCAGCTCCGCGAGGACCGCGGCGTCCATGACGACGGCGCCCTCGGGGAGCTTCGGTGCGGCGGATGCCGCGGGGGTGTCGTCGGCCTGCTCGTCGAGCGCCTCGTCGAGGGCCGCGAGCAGCTCCTCGTCCGTGGCTTCGGCATCGGTCACACCGAGCCGCTCGCGGAGGCCAGCCTTGATGGTGTCGCTCATGTTGAGCTTCTCCTTCTGGTTGGGGTCACCCGGCTCGGTTGAGACCGGGAGCTTGGATGCGAGTCGCGCGGATGTCGCGAGTCGCATAGGGATGGAGTCGTCGGCGTCCTCATCGGGCACGACCACGACGAGCGGGTCGTCGTCCTCGCCGACGGTCGACGTCTCGCCTGCATCGGGGACCACGGCAACGCGATCGGCGAGTCCTTGCTCGACGGTCTCGGCTGCGGTCATCCAGGTCTCGTCGGCGAGGAGCTGAGCCCAGTCCTTCTCGCCCGCCTTGGCGGCGTAGATCTCGATGATGGAGTCCTCGATACCGTCGAGGACCTCGGCCGTCTTGCGCAGCTCCGCGGCGTTCCCGTAGGTGATGACCAGCGGGGAATGGATCATCATCTGCGTGCCGGGCGACATGACCGTCTCGTCGCAGCCAGCGGCGATGAACGATGCGGCCGAGGCTGCTCGGCCATCGACGACCGCCGTCACCTTCGCCTTGTGAGCGCGGAGCATGTTGAGGATCGAGACGCCCTCGAACACTTCACCGCCCGGCGAGTTGATCCGCAGGATGATCTGCGTCACCGAGTCCGGGAGCGTGTCGAGCACCTCGCCGACGTCCTTCGTCGAGATGCCCCACCATCCGCCCCACGAGTCGATCGGCCCGTACATGCGGATGGTCGCGACGCTCCCTCCGTCCTCTGCCGGCGGCGACGTCACCGCGTTGAAGAATTCGAGCTTCGACTTCGGCGGCGTCTGATTCCCCCAGTACCGGTTGGGCGACTTCATCTCGTGGCTCATGCGGCCTCCTCAGCCTCTTGGTCCAGCACGTCGTCCGGGCCGAGATCGGCACCCGCGCCCCGGACGATCGCGCGAGCTTCCTGTTTGGTGAGGACGGGGCCGACACCGAGGTAGACCTTCTGAACGACCTCAGCGATGGCTCGGGCCTTCTGCGCCGCCGGGTCCTCTGGCGTGGCGGTGGCGTCCGGCTCGGCCGTGGGGTCCGGCTCGGCGTCGGCGGCCTGCTCCTTGACGGGGAGGCCGTACAGCGCCCGGAGGTGGGCCTCGAGCGCGGGGTCGGCGGACAGCGCACCGCACTCGATGAGCGCCTTGATCGCCTCGGCGGTCGCGGGGTGCTCGGCGCCGATCGTCGCTGGCACCAGTCGCGGCGCCGGTTCGTTCGGTCCCCAGTTCGCGTCGACGAGATCCTCGACGACGTGCTGCTGTGTGACATCGGCGATCTGTTGGGCGACGGCGTTCAGGCTGTCGGTGAAGAAGTTCGCGAACGTCGACCCGAGCGCCCACGACCCGGTCTCAGTGCCGAGGTTGAGGAAGTGGGCGAGCACCGCGCGGGCGATCTGCTCGTCGTAGTACCGGATCGGCTTGTCGAGGTCGGGCACCTTGCCCGTGACGCCAACGAAAGACAGGTTTGCCCCATGCGGCAGCGAGGCGCCGGCGGCGTCCCCAGCTCGCACGTTTTTCGCGATGTCGAGGCCGCGCTCGATCTCCTTGTCCATCCACTCGACGTACTGCTCGCTGGTGAAGTCGTTGTCGGTGGGCGGAGGCGGCGTCGTGTACGTCGGGAGGCCGAGGCCGTTGCGCTCGGCCGCCAGCGCCTGGATGCGCAGCACCCGGTCCTTGAGCAGCCACATCTTGTACGCCGGTCGGAGCAGCGACTGGCCGATCCAGTTCGCGCCCTCACGCTCGTTCACCTGGACGACGAGTCGCGCGACCGGGATCCGCACGTCGGCGCCGCCGGCGAGCGCGTGCTGCTTGACTGCAACGAGCCCGCCATCGCGTGCGACCTCGAACTCGGCAATCGTTCGCGGCGGCCGCCATGCGAGCTTGCCGAGATGCGCGAGCCCGAACGCGTCCACGCGGTAGACCTGCTCGAATACCGAGTGCCCGAACACGAGCGACAGCAGCGCGAGTCGGCGGTACTCGCCGAACGAGAACCGCCCCTTGGTCCGCAGCGGCGCGACGTACGGTTGCCCCTTGATCGGCAGGCCGAAGTCGTCGGCGACGTGCTTCGCTACCTCAGGCCGGACGCCTGTCGCGTCCAGCGCCCACTCGGTCCGCATGATGGGGAGCATGACGGCGCGTAGTACCGACATCACCTGCGGGTCCTCGCGGCGCATGCGATCGAACACGTCGATCGACTTCGGCCAGACGAGGTCAGGGTTCTCCTCGTGCGTCTCGTCGAGCAGCGACGACCATCCGACGAGGGCCCCCTTCTGGTATCCGATCTCGGCCAAAGGGAACCTCCAGTTCAGAAGCGCGCAGTGGCGAGGTTGTCCTCGGAGCGCGGGGCGGCTTCGTGCGTTGTCAGCACGCGTCCGGGGAGCGGCGGTGGGGCGGGCTTCTTCGGCTTCGGCTTGAACGACTCGAGGCCGATGAGCGCGTTCGTTACTGCGATGACCGGCGCGATGTCGACCGGCGATGCGTCGCGATCCCACACCGGCATCCCGCTCAGGCTCTTGGTCGTGCCGTTCGCGATGGCCAGGTTGAGAGGCCCCTGCGAGCGGTGCCGGATCTTGTCCTCGCGGAGCCGGTCGGCGAGGCGGCCGGCCGAGATGAGGAGTGTCGTGCCGGAGATGTCGACGACGTCGAACCCGGCATCCTCCAGAAGCGACACGAGGTCGGCCGCGTCGCACCCCTTCGTCTGCACCGCCACCTGCTTGATGCCGGTCTTGGCGCGCACGGCCTTGGCGTACTTGACGACCCACGTCATGCCGGTGCGCTGCGCGATCAGTTCGAGGTGCACACGGCCGTCGTCGCGGAAGCCGGCGACACCGATGCTCGCGCGCGTGAGTCGCTTCTCGCGGTGGACGTCGATGCCCATCACCATGCGCGAGCTGTCGGCGATGACCGACCCGAGGTCGACCAGCTCCCCGTCGTCGTCGAGCTGCGGCGCGTCGGCGCCATCCGCCCACTGCGCGCCGTCGAGGTACGCCTCGACGCGGGATGTCACCCAGTCGCACAGGATCTCCGTGCGCTTCGTCGACTCGGGCTCGTCGCCGAGCAGGTCGGACCAAATCGAGTCGAAGAACATCGGCTTGTAGCCGACCGAGGGGTTCGCCTGCAGGATGCCGTCGATGTCGAGCAGCGGGCGGCCGGGAGCGGCCGACCACTCGAACAGGGCCGTCGCGACGTCGTGCGTGTTGGCGAACTCTTCGAGGGTCTGGATGCCGGTCTCGACGTACTGCTCGTACTCGTTGATGGTCTTGATGGCGCCGTCGCGGAGCGAGCGCAGCACGACCGACTTCGCGTCGCCGGCGGACGAGATGCCCCAGAGCTGCGAGTTGAAGATGGCGTTCTTCGTCTTCGACACCGAACCCCAGACGTCCCACGTCTGCTGCTCGCGCATCTCGTCCATGATCACGCGGGCCGCGGACTTGCCGCGGCCGCCCATGCGCGACGCCGCGCGCGGCTCGTACTTCGCGCCGTTCTTGAGGCGGAGCGACTTCTTCCCGTTCGTCTTGACGGGCTTGCGGGTCTCGGTCGCGAGGTCGCCGACGACGAACCGTGCGTCATCCTCGTCGGGGTTCGGGTCGCAGCGCTTGAGCGCGGCATCCCACGCCTCCTCGGCGATGTCGAGGTTCTGCGCCGTGCCGAGGATCAGGAACTCGTCCGCCGGCAGATGCTCGGGGAACTCCTCGGCATCGGTGAACAGCCACCACAGCGCGAGCACCGTGAGGAGCGTCGTCTTGCCGTTCTGACGGCCGACGAGAACGAACACCTTCCGGAACCGGTAGGTCCCGTCCTCGTTGAGCTCCAGCGCCCGGATGAGCAGCGCCTTCTGCCAGGGGTAGAGCCGCACCCCGAGCACGGTGAGCGCGAAGTCGATGACGGAGAAGCCGTGCGACGTCTCCGGCGTCAGCGGCCGCAGAGGCTGAGTCGCGATGCGCGGCTCGGTCGACCCGACGTGCTTCCCGTACCGCTTCGCGTCGGCGAACAGCGCGGTCTGATACTCGTCACCCAGCAGCTCGACGCTTCTGCCTCCGGATGCGGTCAAGGGCCGTCTCCTCCACGATCTTGAGGTCAGGCGGACCCGCCGGCACGGCATCTGCCGTCGCCTCAGGTTCGCCCTCATCTCGACGCGTTCTCGGAGCGGGCCTCGGCGCGACAGCGCGCTCGAGCTTCGTCACCGCCGAGTCGTACATCCGCAGCAGATTCAGCGGCGCCTCGTCCGGCCCCGCCTTGTCCATCCGACGCGCGAGATTCCGCGCCATGTCGATCAGCGCCGCATGCGGGCCGTCCTCCTCCAGACCACCCGCCCGGATCGTCCGATTCACTGCCACCAGGCACGCACGCGAAGCCATCAGCGCACCTCCGAGGGGGTGGAATCCGGCCGAGACGCCCGGGGGGAGAGGAATACCCCTCCCGTGGTGGTCCGCCTCCCCGGGCTGTGCCTGGATTTTCTGGCGGACGGTGTGCGCGGTCGGTGGCGACTGGTGCGGAGCGTGTGCCCGGGGTCAGTCGTCGGTGTCGTCGCCCATCTCGAAGCGTCGGAGGTCGCGTTCGGTCCTGTTGGCGAGGTAGTCGGCGTGGCCGGTGCCGGTGAGGGCGGAGTGGCGGCGGGAGCGGGTGACGCGTTCGGCTTGTCCGAGGTCGTCGGGGTGGTAGTCCTCGGCGCTCATGGGGTGGGATCCGCCAGGCGCACGCGATGAGAGCGGACGCGGTGTCGCTGTGGAGGTTGCTGCCACTCGATGAGCGCAGCGGCCGTGGCTGGCCATTCCAACACCCGCGTGTCGATGTACTGCACCGTGGTCGCGTCGAGATCGTAGTCGCCTGACGCGGGGACCAGTATCGCGCCTCTGATGCTGTCACCCGGATCGAGCTTCGCGGTTCGTGCCTCCCATGCAGCGCCAGCGCCGCCGACGCCACGGACGCGGACGTTGTATGCCGGACCATCGCCGACGTTGGTGACCGTGAGGGAGATGGTGGCCTTACCTCCTTCGGGTAGCCAATGGAAGTCGTCAGGCGTCGCCTCTGCAGTGAAGAACGGTTGCGGACGCTCCATCCGCGCTACGGCGAGGCCGATCCCGGCGGCGACGAGCGCACCGATGATGGTCGCGATGAGTGTCGTGGCGAAGCCGTTCCAGTCGAACCCGGTCATAGCGTCGGCGATGCGGTCGAGCTGGCAGGCGATCGGAGTAGAAGCGCAGTCCACAGCGGCACTCTAGGGCCTGGCGTGTATCTACGCCCATTGGCGGGACGGGATGCCGAGGTCGACGACGGGGGCACCGTTGCCGCGTTCGCGGTTGCAGCCGGCGTGGCTGGGGCGCTTGTTGTCGGGGTCCTCTTGCAGGTGCGGGTGGGTGGACACCGGCCAGAAGTGGTCCTCTTGGAAGCGGTCGTCGTTCGCGTAGTCGTCCCACTCGGCCTCGTAGTCGATGGGGAGGCCGCAGATCCAGCAGGGGCGGCCGGTTGACCCGTCGGGCTGGACTTCGTTCTCGCACTCGGCGCGGAACTCTTCACGCTGCCGGTGCTGCCGTCGCGTGTTGGTCCGCTTGCCGCCGGCCACTCAGTCGCTCCCGAGGATGATGTCGGGGTTGTCGTCGAGGTCGTCGATCGGTTCGATGGGGTCGCAGTGCAGCAGGGACCGGAGTAGACCTCGGACGGGCTGCCCGCATCCGGGGCAGGTGTGACGTCTCGGCATCCGTGGCCTCCCGGGATGGTGCCCTCAGCCGGGAGGAGCGGCGCGCGGGGGAACGCGCGGGATGGGCTCAACTCCCGGCCGAGGGATGACGATTGATTGCCGTCGGTGGACGGCGATACGGTCTGCGCATGAGCTACCGGCAGGAACCCCGCTACATCACGTCTGTGTTGGTCGAGGAGCGCGACAACTCCGTGATCATCACCTGGGGCCTCGGCGATGTGGTGCCCGGCGGAGCCGATCACTTCGAGTACGGGGTCGACTACTACGGTCCCGATGGGAACGGTGGAAAGCGGTTTGATGTCGGCTTCTTCGACGAGCCGAGCGCGCACGTCTTTGAGTGGTCGAGCAACACGAACGCGAACTACGACGCTTCGAGTGTGGTTCCGATCGAGAGCGGGCTCGTCGTGTTCTACCGCGACGCGAGCATCGGTCTGCCGAAGGTGGGGACGATCCAGGCGTACCTCAGCGTTCACGGGCAGGACGTGCAGACCGGGTTCCCGGTCACGCTCGTCCGATGAGTCGGTGAACGGCGAGAGCCGGTCTGCACGAGCAACACCCCGGGATGAGAGGGAGGGCTGTTCAGCGGACCGGCTCTCGCCGTATCTGGCTGCCACCAAGCGCCGGACGCTCCGTGGGTGTGTGTCCCCAGGAGCGTCCGAGAATCAAGTTAGGGTCTGACACCGCTCGGGTGTCAATATGTCGCGTCAGATCGGCGTGTCGCGTCGTACACGCAGGTTCGCGCGCGGGGCGGTCAGTCTCCCCATGCTTCGGCGATCGACTCGCGCCGTACGTTCTGGTCGTGCTTCTGGAGTTCCTGGAGGCGCTGCCCGAACGTGGCGGTCGCGGTGCGCCAGGCTGCGTACTCGGCGAAAGCCATCGGGTAGCGGAACTCCGAGCTGCGCCTGTACTCCGCGGGATCTGTACGCGGCACCTTCTCGTAGTAGCGCCATTCCATCGGACGGGGGTCGTCGCTGCGCCACAGGTGGGAGATGTCGGTGGCCCGATAGCCGTTCGAGATGAGGATCTCAGCGAACGGAGCGTAAACCCGGTGCCAAACCTGATCCGAAATGTCACGGCCCTGCATGATGTCGACGTCGTCGATCCGGTCCAGCACGCTCTCGACATCAGCCTGGATGGATTCGATGATGGCATCGACATCGGCTCGCAGCCGCGGGAGGTCCAGCCCGGCGGAGACCTCCTCCTGGTTGATGACGGTCAGCTTCGCTTGCTCGGACAGCGTCGTCTTTGTGGTTGCGATCTGCGCGGCGCGGAACGCCGTCCAGGTCTCGATGGTCTTCTGCTTGGCGGCGTGCAGTTGCTCGCCATACTCGTCGCGGTCGGTCATTTGGTGCGAGGTCCTTTCAGGTAGTTGGATTTCCAGGCTAGCCAGGGCCGACGACACCCGGACTCGCCTCCGCCGCGTCCGCTCGCGCCGCCGCGAGGCAGTCGGCGCAGGTGACCTTGGCGGCGTCCTGTGGGACCTGCACGATGGGCGCCTTCGAGCGGCCGCAATAGCCGCGCCCGTTCACGGGCCCGGACGCGCACACACGCTTGTTGTCGGGTGTGGAGACGCGGACCGGGGCGTGCGACTTCCACCAGTGCGCGATCGGTCCGTCGCTCATGACTCCTGCCGCCCGCTGTCGGCCTCGATGCGGCGGCGCATGCCGGTCAGCTTCTCCATGACGTCCGAGAAGTCCTGCATCTGGCCGATCTGCTTCACGGTGCGGTCGAGGCGCTGGATCATCTGCGCGGTGCGCTGGTCGACGGCGGCGTGGTTGAGTGCGGCCTGGGCGATGACCTTCGCGTCGGGGCGGGCGTAGCGGAGTAGTTCGCCGACACGCTCAGTGCGGAGAGCTTGGATCAGCTCGCTCGCGAGGTCCTGCTCGTATCCCAGCTCGCCGAGGGCTGAGAGCTTGTCGCGCATCTCGCGGTGCTGCGCCCGCCAGTTCTCCTCGCGTGTCTCGGCGCGTTCGGCCCGCCGCTCGGCCTCGGACAGTCGAGTGTCGGCATCGTCGCCCGCGAAGAACATGCGCGCGAGGATCGTCCCGAGCGCGTCGGCGCGGTCCTCTGGCCGCAGCTCGGGCGCCGGCCGGACGACGGTCATGCTCCGGCGAAGTCGACCCGACGGCGGCGCCATGATGCCCCAGTGTTCCGGCACCGCGAGTCCGAACAGCAGGTCGGGATCCGAGACGACGAGCCACCACTGCGAGCAGTATCGTGCCCACGCGTCGGCCTTCGTCGGGTCGGCGAGCTCCTGGATGATGTCGGCTCGGGAGACCTTCACCTCGTGGCCGATGATGCGGCCGCGCTCTTGGCTGGTCAGCGGGAGCCAGATCAGGTCGGCGCGGCGGTTGCTGTGCGGCGCAGTCAGCTCCGGCACGAAGTAGCCGCCCGCGGGCTTGCTCGGGGCGATGTAGTGCGCGCGAAGCATCTCGATCATGTCCTTCGCTGTGTGCTTCATCGCCACGCCCTCTGCTCGAAGGTCGACATCGAGCCCCGGCAGTCACGACAGAGCCCCCAGCGGCCGCCCGACGAGGTCCGCTCGCCGCCGCAGCGATTGCACGCAAGCGGGTGCTCGAACGCAGCGACTCCGGCGCTCGGCAGCGTCGACTCGGCGCCGTAGTTGCCGTACTCCTTCGACATCAGCCCTGGATCCCTTCTCGTCTCTTCCGCATCCGGAGCTGGTGCACCGGGTCGTTCTTCAGTCGGTCGCGCCACCAGGCGAGCAGCACGCGCTCGTCGACGACGCGGACCCGCTGCCCCTCACGGATCGCCCATCCCATCGGCATGCCGCCCTTCCGCCACCGCCACATGGTGCGGACGGAGCGGCGGACGCGGGTCGCGGCTTCGCGATACGTGAGCTGGCGCGGCGGTTCGTCGGTCACTGGGCGTACGTCTCTCCGCACATCCGGCACGCCTTCGTGAGCGCCGCTCCCCCGTCGGGGCCGTCGACCCAGTCGACGATCACGGCGTGCTCGCCGCACGTGTCGCAGAGTTCCGGCCGGGCGCGACGGACGGTGCCGGCGTCGAGGCGGGTCCTCGCGCGGCGGATGAGGCGGAACAGCTCGTCCTGGCGGGCGGTGAGGTCGGGCCAGTCGAGGATGTCGTAGACCACCGCGGCGAGCCATTCGTTCGCCGAGTACGCCCACAGGCGCGCGAGCTCGACATCGTCCGGCAGTACGCCGGGCAGCAGCGGAGCCTCGACGCCGAGCCGAGATGCCGCGACCGTGAGGTAGCCGCGGAGCGCCTGCCAGACGGCGGCCGCGTTGCGCGACTCGGGGCCGTCGACGACGAGCATGTTGTCGACGTAACCGCCGCCAGACACCTTCTCGCGGAGTTGCTGCGCGCGGATCATGCGAGGAGCCATGGCGACAGTTCCGCTCGCCTGGACGACGTTCGGGAGTTGGTCGACGTGCCAGAGGTATGACGCCACCCACCGCTCGTACGCGGCGTCCGGGTCGATCGCGTTCTCGGGGATCGCGGTGAGTTCAGGCATTAGGCGGCTCCGTCCCAGTCGCCGAACATCGACGGCTGCAGCGGCTTCCGCACCCGCTGGAGGATCAGCGGCAGGTGGGCGGCCTCGAGCTCGATCAGGTCGACCTCCATGCCCTCCAGCAGTGCGGCCTCGCCGGTCGTGCCGGATCCGGCGAACACGTCGAGTACTCGGCCTCCGGGGCGGGTGATGAGGCGAACGAGCCAGCGCATGAGCCCGAGCGGCTTCACCGTGGCGTGCACGGTGCCGTTGACCTCGGGGCGCTCACTCGACGGAGCCTTCGCCTCGTACCGGAACACCGGGAAGAACCGAGATCCGCCCCCCGAGTCTGTGCCGCGGCGTGATTGCTCGTTGCGGCCACCCGTGAACCCGCCGTACACGGCACGCTTGTCGGTATCTCCCCCGCGCACCGCGGGGTTGGCACCCGAGGTCAGGATGCCTGTCTGCTCGTCCAGGGCGGCCGCCTGCGACTCATCGAGCAGAACGTTCGCGGGGAACCGCCCGAGCGACTCAGCCTTCTCCACCTGGGCGCGAGCCCGTGCGGCGGATGCCTCCACGGCTTCGGCGTCGTGCATCCACGGGCGATCCCACCCGCCGTTCATCGTCCGGCCGCGAGTCTGGCTCCCGCCACCGAGCGAGTCGTCTGTCGGGACGCGCGTGGCATCTACATTCAGTGCGCCTGTGCCGTACGCGAGCACGTTCGCCGCCACCGTTCCGTTGAGCGGTTTGCGCGCGACGATGATCGGTTCGAACGCGGGCTTGAGCGCGGTCCCCCATCCCTCCCACATGGCCGACTCAGCCGATCCGGGCACGCTCGCGATCTTGCTGACGCCCAGACACTTGCCGTACACCTCATTGCTGGTCACCGGCTGACGGTCGGCGAACACGTCACCGCGCTCGTTCCCGAGCATCTTGTCGATAGCGACTCCGACGTTCATCGACTTAGGGAACCCCGACCCGTAGAGCCAGGCGATCGAGTCGCGGATCTCGAACCCGGCGTCCTCGATCGCGGCGGCGATGCGGTGCCACGTGCGCGTCCCGCCGAAGGCGAGCAGGTGGCCACCAGGCTTCAGAACCCGCAGGCACTCACGCCAGACTTCGACGTCGAAAGCGATGCCCGACGAGTCCCAGCCCTTGCCCATGAAGCCGAGCTCGTACGGCGGGTCGGTGATGATCGAGTCGAACGACGCGTCCGCGAACGCCGGCAGGATGTCCTTGTTCGACCCGTGCCAAAGGCGTAGGCCGGCGTCCTCGTAGTGGGGCGTCATGCGCGCACGGCCCTCTCGGTGGTGCTGCTCAGCAGAGCGACAGGCTCCAGTCCGCAGCCGGGCTCGTGGTGCGGGCTCAGCGGACCAGGGCCGCAGGTGCACAGGTCTGTGGCCTCGACGAGCCAATGGCCGGCGATGTCGAACCGGGTCTTGCGGAGGCCGAGGGCGCCCTTCCACGGGATGGGCTCGTCGAGTTGCCGCGGGTTCGCCATGACGAGGTGGTGGACGTCTGACTCGCCCCACGGCGAGCAGTGCACGCGGGGGCCATCCCAGCACCAGTCGGCGTGATGCGTCTCGACCAGATCGACGACACCTACGATCGCGCCGCGGACGTCCCAGGGGGCATCCCCGAGCGGCGCGTGCCCGTGCTGGTCGAGCCAGGCGTTCATGGCGTCGAGCATCGGGCGGCTGTCGACCGATCCGGCGTCGTCGTACGTCTTACCTGCGTGGATGAGCACGGGGCCGCGATACGCGCCGAGCGAGCGGGTGCGGTTCTCGACGGTCTTCCCGGCGTGGATGAGCGCCCACGCCCACGGGTTCCGGACGGTCAGCACGGGGATCACGGGTGGGCCCCCGATGCTTCGAGCCGCAGGACCGCGGTCGCGAGGTCGGCGAGGCTGTCGCAGAACTCATCGAACGCGCCTCGGTCGCGGATGCCGGCGACGTGGCCGACGATGCCCGCCATGTCGTTGTTGAGCAGCATCGCGACGACCTGCTCCACGTCGCGCACGGACTCCGTCGCGTTGGGCTCGTTCGCCGGGGCGAAGGTCACCGGTTCACCGAACAGGGCTGCCGCGACACGGCCGGCGCGGGCCTGCAGCTCCGAGGCGAGCGCGGCGACCGCGACGACGTACGCGAGCCAGGCGGTCTCCTCGTCGTCGACGTGGTTCCCGATCCACGCGCGCAGCAGGTCGCGGTCCCCGGTTTCGAGGATGCGGGCGAGGCTGTCGAGGCAGGTCGTCGGCCACGGCGGCGTCGAGCAGTAGATGTCGTTCACAGGAGGCCTGCCTCTCGGAGCTTCGTCTCGGCGAGCGAGACACGGTGGAACCGGTCGGCGTCGCCGCCGGCGATGTCGGGGTGGCTGCGCCGCTTCGCGAACCGCAGGATCTGCGCCGTGTCCCAGCCGCGGATGCTGTCGCCGAACTCATTGGTCAGCCACATCAGCGCGGCGTCGGCGGTCGCGAACCCGGCGGGCGCCGCTGTGGCTTCGATCGCGAGGAAGCCTCGGTACTGCTCGCCGCGCTTGGTGACGCCGTAGCGGTCGACCTTCCGCAGCGCCTCCAGTGCGAGCGCGACGGCGCGGAGATTGTCCTGCCAAGTCGTGAACGTGTCGCACGGGTACGAGAGGTGCCCATGGTCGGAGTCGAAGCTCAGAATCACACCGGGATGTGCGGCCTTGGCGGTAGCGCGCGGTCGCCCGTCGAGACGGAAGTCGCTCGATGCGACGGCAATGAGTAGCTCCGCGTTCTGCGCGCGGAGCGCGCGCAGTTCGATATCCAGCTGTCCGAGCGTCGTGCTCAGTGGCGTCGCCCTCGTCGTGTATCCGGAGCCTGACACCCGGAATCGTGACTGCTCGCGATGGGCAGTGAGATCACCCGGCCACTCGCGGATAGGGCCGATCTTCATCGTCTCGGGCCAGTCGCTCACGCTGCGCCCCCGATCAGCTCGTGGTCGGCGCGGGAGCAGCCGCAGGGGTGCTCCTCGACGTCGTCGGCGTCGACGAGCGCGATGCCGGTACAGGCGCCGTGTTTGCCCTCCTGACACTCGCGGCACACCGGGGCGGCGTCGAAGCCGTGTACGGGGCGCACACCGCCGGACAGCGCACGTGCCGCGGCCTTGTCCTCCTCCTGTGCGGCCTTCGCCTCCGCGGCGACCTGCAGCAGCTCGCGTGCAAGCGCGGCGGCCTCCTCAGGGGTGTAGTCGACGCGCTTCCGGCACTGCCTCAGCTCGACGCCGTATCCGTCGGAGATGTCGACGGTCGCAAGGGTCGTGATCGTGTCCCGCTCGATGACGCTCACAGTCCGAGTCCTTCCCAGATCTCGCCCGCGACCCCGACACGCAGCTCGTCGAGTGCGATGCCGACGCTCTCCTTGTCGGCGTCGGCGACCCAGCCGGCCAGCGCGATGAGGTTCTCGATGCGCTTCTGCTCGACGAGCGCGAGGGTCGCGTGCACCTGCGCGAGCGCGAGGTGCTCGGCGACGGTCGCCTCGTCGCGGGTGCCCGGTTCGTTCGGATCGAACGCGTCGAGGGCGGCGTTGACGAACTCGGCAGCCCATCCGAGGTGGTTGGTGCGCCCGGCCGTAAGCCGCTCGGCCGCAGGCCCGTACCCGTCCGAGATCAGGGCGCGAGCTGCGCCGGTCCAGAACGCCTCGGGGTCGTAGGGGTCGTGTGCGAGGAACGACCCGAACTCGCGGGCGAGCCGTCCTCCGAAGACCTGGATCTGCACGTCGTCAGCCACGGTCGGCCTCCTCGTCGTCGAGGCCGAGCGCCTGGCGCACGTCCGCGCGCAGGGCGTTGCGGCGATCGAGGCGGGCGCGCGCGGCGTCCGTCGTCGAGCGGGGACCCGCGTCATGTTCGAGCGCGGACGTCCCGAGGGACAGGGCGCGGAGCCGGTTCGCGAGGCGCAGCTCGGCGACGAGCTCGCCGAGCACATCGGCGATGCGAGGGGCCTTCGGCTTGCTGGTGGCAGCCATGGTGGGTGTCCTTTCAGATGGTGACCGCGGGAGCCCACGGCCAGGTTTGGTGCGGCCGGTTGCGGTCGCGGCGGAAGAGGCGGTCGGGCCAGGCGCGGGCGTCGCGGTCGCCGCGCCAGCGGACGACGGAGTACGGGTACGAGCCGTGGACCATCTCGCGGTCGCGGGAGATGCCGAGGCCGAACTCGGGCCAGCCGAGCAGCGCTGACGAGCCGCGGGGCCGGAGGTCTCGCTCGCCACGGTGGGACTGCGCGTGGCCGGCGTGCGCTTCGATGAGCATCGCGACGTCGCGGTCGCGGAGGGAGTCGAGCGCCGCGATCACGGGGGCCGCGTCGTCGTCGTCCTTGATCGACCTGGGGACGAGCTTGTACAGCGGGCCGATGAGCAGCAGGTCCGGCGTGTTCTCGTCGATCAGCCGGTGCACCATCCCGACGTCCTGCGGGCGGGTGATGTCGATCTGCTTCGTCAGGCAGTGGATGGCCACGTTCTCCAGCGGGTCAGCGTGGCCGAGCATCGCCGCGTTCTGCGCCATGTCGCGCACCGCGCGCCGCCACTGCCGCTCGCTGTTCTCCGCGTCGACGACGAGCACCTTGACGGGGTCGATGGGTGAGAACCGGAACGGGTGGATGCCCGCGGCGGAGAGCACCGCGATCTGCCGAAGGAAGGTGGACTTGCCGCCGCCCTCGGTGCCGGTGAGGACGAGCCGGTCCCGCTTCTCCAGCAGGCCGGGAACGGCCCAGTCGTAGACGTCCTCCTCGGGCGCGACGTCGAGGACCTCGCGCAGGGTGCGGGCGCGGACGCCTGTCGTCGAGCGGGCGCCGTCGCGGAGGTCGCGGAGGTCGTCGAGCGCTCGTGCGATCGTCACGCCGGGGTCGGTGATCCCGGCCTGCAGTCGGGCGCCGATGGTCGCGAGGGTGCGGACGCTCGCCCGGTCCGACACGATCGACGCGTAGTACCCGGCGTTCGCCGCGGTCGGGACGATCGACGTCAGCGTGTGGAGGTACTCGACTCCCCCGGCCTGCTGCAGCTGCCCCGTCTTGATCAGCTCGTCCGTCACGGCGATGACGTCAGTCGGGTCGCCGGCGGCGTGCAAGGTGCGGATCGCGTCGAAGATCACCTCGTGGCGCGG
Source organism: Microbacterium sp. NPDC058389 (assembly GCF_042722305.1). NCBI lineage: Bacteria > Bacillati > Actinomycetota > Actinomycetes > Micrococcales > Microbacteriaceae > Microbacterium > Microbacterium sp. NPDC058389. The sequence continues at coordinate 79,264 of NZ_JBHXJQ010000001.1, read as the reverse complement.
CACGCTGAAGTCGATGCCACGGAGCGTGCCGAGCACGTCGGTGCACGACGTCGGCGAGAGCATCATGCCGCCGAGGACCGACTGCTCGGTCACGAGCTGCTCGTCGACCTTCGCCGGGCCCGACTCGTAAGGGTCCTCGGGCGGGATGTCGTCGTACTCGCTCACGCGGCATCACCGCACAGGCACGACCCGTCGACCGCCTTCTCGGTCCAGCAGCCGGGACACACCGGGCGGACGATGTCGAGGCGTCCGGGCGGGCAGTGGGCGTGCACCCACCGCTGGTCGCCGTCGACGGGACGCTGCTCGATGAAGTCGCCGAGGTCGATCGTGCCGTGGCACTCGGGGCACTTCGTCTGGAGCTTCGCGACGACGCTCATCGGTCCCGCCCCCATCCCTCGGGCAGCGGCTCGATCGCGAGCACGCCCGCTGCGGAGAGGCGGGCATGGGCGGCGAGCGCGGGCTCGTCGACGGGCAGGTGGTTGCCCCACTCGTCGGTCGGGTCGTCGTCGGCGCGGCGGATGCGGTCGACGTTCTGTCGCACGTGCGCCGGGGTGAGGTAGGCCGTCGACTCACGGAAGTGGAGCCGCACCGCCTCGACCGCAGTAGGCAGGTCGACGTCGTCGAGCAGCTCGTGCCACGCGAGGATCGTCGCCTCCTCGACGCGCCGGTTGTCGATGACCTGGACGCGGGCGAGCAGCTCGCTCGTCTGCTGGATGTTCACGCGGGGATCCCGTTCTGTCGTGCGTCGTACTCGGCTTGCAGGCGCGCGCCCATGTCGAGCCCGGCGCGCATGCGGTCGTTCGGTCCGGTGCAGCGCACGCCCGGCCCCTCGGGGAGCGGGTCGTTCCAGCGGTCGCCGTTGAGCCATGTCGCCCCGTACGGGACGAACTGCTTCTCGGGACGGTGGGGCGAGTCGACGTACGCGCGAGCGGCGGCGAGAATCACGCCCGGCTCGGTACGGCGGACAGCGCGACTCCAGGCAGCCTCGGCGGTCTTGCGCGAGTCCTTCCTCGGCCAGATCGACCAGAAGGCGTCGAAGCCCTGAGCGTTAACTACGTCTCTTACGTCTGTACGTATAAGAGATGTGCTCACGCCACTGGTGTCACCGGTTCGTGCGTCCGTTGTCACCGGTTCGTGCACGGCTGTCACCGGTTGCCCCGCAGACACCGGTGACAACTTGTCACCGGTCTGCCGCGCCCACGGCACCATCACCGTGAACTCGTTCGGTCGCCCGTTCTGACCTGCCACCTGCGACAGCAGCCCGCGGGCGCGAAGTTTCGCGACCAGCCGGATGATCGTGCGACGGTCGACGCGCACCTTCTCGGCCAGCGACGCGTACGACAGGTCCGACTCGTCATCGAGGAACCTGCAGCGACCCTCGTCGCCGGCCACATCGGCGAGCGCGAGCATGAGCACCAGCTCGTTGCCCGCCAGGTCGGCGCACTCCTCGCCGTGCCAGACCCAGCTCGATACCTTGACGCTCATCGCGTCGTCCTCCCTTGCATTCCAACCGGCAGGGCATCCGCCCACCGGTCCCACTCCGGCCCGTAGACCTCACGCATCTGAGCCACCGCCGCTGCGGGCGACAGCAGCGCCACCCCGCCCTCCGGGGTGAGCAGTCCCCACGCACTGCGGGGCTTGTTGAACATCGGCACCTGCCCCGGGTCGGGAACCCAGGACCGGACCTTCCAGCCGGCGGCGAGCGCCTGCCGCTGCAAGTCCGACTCGAACCGCATATTGCAGAGCGCGCACGCCGTCGCCAGCTCGTGCGCGTCGGGCCGCACCTTCGACCCACCCGCGCCCACCCGCTGCCGGTGCTGCATCTCGAGCGGTGAGGTGCGCGCCCCACATGAGACGCACGCCTGCCCGTCACGGAGCAGCACCAGCGAGCGGACCTTCGGCGACGGCGCGACCATCACGCGCCGCCCGAGTACGTGGCGAGCACCTGCTTGCCGATCGTCTGCACGGCCGACATGCGGTCGTCGACGAGCCCGGCGACGGCCTTCGCATAGTCGTACGAGGCACGGGCGATCGCATCGGCGTCCGCCTCGTCCTCGGTCGCCGCGATGACCCGGGCCGACCGTTCGACCTGGGGCACCCTCGCGTCAGCGAGACGCGTAGCCTCACGCGCCTTCGCCTTCGCCAGCGTGCGCGCCGTCGCCCGACGCACCTTGTCGGCATCGCGCACGACGACGACCATCACAGCGGCCGCGCCCGACACCTTCTCCAGCTCGTAGATCACCCAGTCGGGATCCCGCACGAAGCCGCCGTCGAGCACAGGCGTCACGCGCTCACGCACGTAGTCCGCCCACGCGTCGACGTCGGCCGCCGACTGGATCTTCTCCGGCAGCTCCGGCGCGCTCATCGCCACACGCTCATCGGCTCGGCGGGGTCGCGCTCGACGACGACGATCGTCCCGTCCTTCGACTCCGTCATCACGTATCGCTGCAGGTTCGCGCCGAGCACGTTGTTCGTGACCGTGACCATCTCGCCGCCGAGCTCCACCTCGTCGCCCACGCGCACGGCGTCAGCGCGGCACCGCGTCAGGGTCGGGCTCATGCCGGCACCACCTCGTCGGCGGGCACGTCCGCTGTCGGCCATCCCTCGGCCGGAGACGTGTTCTCCGGCTCCGTGGTCTCCGGTGCCGCGTCGGGCGCGACGTCGGGGGCGACGGGTGCCTCGTCGGCGGTCGTCGCGTCAGCGGGAGGCGTTGCCGACAGCTCGTGCTTGCGGATGTCCTTCGCCTCGATCAGCTCCGGCTCCTTGCCGAGCCCAGCCTTCACGACGTCGCCCCACACCTTCTGCAGCTCCGCCATGGTGCGCGCACCCTGGATCGCCGCGACGGCATCCTCCAGGCCCGAGTCGCCGACGATCGCCGAGTGGCTGCGCTCACCGACCGCGCCGGCCGCCAGGCCGAGCAGCTCCCAGAACCACGGCAGCGAGAACTCCGGGATCGCACGCGGCTCCGGCAGGGCGATGCGCGCCGAGCGCACACCGGTCAGCAGGAAGTGCCCGCGCTCGTGCATCTCGACCACGGCAGAGGCGTCGAAGGGCAGGGTCTTGTGACCCTGGATCTTCCACTCCTTCTCCTGCGTCGGCTGCCCGTTCCGCATCACCATGACGTTGTCGATGCGCGCCGTCACCACGACGGGGCCCTGGTGGCGCAGCAGCGGGTTGATGATCCCCGCCCACTGCGCCGCCGCGGCGTTCCACAGATCCGGCGTCACCGAGTAGTCGCCCGTGAGCGGGTCCTGACGGCCCTTCGCCTTCCGGTTCGCGACTGCCTGCGCGTTGTCGACGATCAGGTTCCACGCCCGCGTCGCCGAGTCGAGCACGATCAGCGTCGGCTTCCCGTCAACGCGAGGCTCCGCGACCGCGTCCTCAACGGCGCCACGGATGCCCGCGTAGGTGCCGTCGTGGAGCACGATGTCGAAGTCGGCGCCCGGGATGGCGGAGTACTCGTCCGGGTCGTCCTCACCGATGCCGATGTACAGCGTCCGGCCGACGAGCGGCGACGTCGACCCGTGCAAAGCCGTCCACGTCTTGCCCGCCTTCTCACGGCCGCCGAGCAGCACCACCGGCCACGACGGCAGCCCCGTCGGCTTCCTGGTCTGCAGCACCATCAGAGCACCCCCGCCCCGGTCAGCCGATCCACGTCGGAGAGGTAGTACGCGGGCGGCTCGATCTCCTCGACCGGGCCGTCCTCGTAGTCGTCACCGGGCCACACGTCGAACTCGATGCACGACTGGAAGATGTCGATCGCCGTGCGCATCCGCGCATACCCACCGACCTGCCACCCCTCGCCGAGACGCACCACCCGCACCTCGTACGGCGCCGCCTTCTCCACGAAGATCAGCTCGACCGGCTCCGGGTCGACCCCGAGCACGAGCTGCGTGAGCAGCCGGTACACCTCGCCCTGCACGTCGTACCCGTACTCGTAGATGACCGAGCGGAGCTTGAATGTCCGCACGTCCGACGTCGTCTTGACGTCGCCGCACTTCGCACCGGCCAGGATGTCGAGGCGGCCACGCAGCGGCACGCCCGTCTCCGGGTCGAGCGCGAACAGCGACACCTCGGTCATGCGCGGCAGTTCGAGCAGCGCACGGGCCTTCGGGTTCGCGAGGATCGCGTCGCGCATCCCGATCACCTCGGCGTACGTCTTCGGCTTGAGCGGCACCTTCCCCTCGGCGTACGCGTTGTCGCGCCACTCCTTCGCCTTCGCCGACGCGATCACCACGACACCGTCAGCGCGGGTCGTGAGCAGGTTCTCGGGGATCTCGACCGGCTCCTTGCCGACACCGAGCACGAGCGAGTGCGCTGCGTGCCCGACGTCGAACGCCGGCTTCTCGACCCGCACTGCGCGCGACTGCTGGTAGTGCAGCGGCGAGCGCAGGAGCTGCTTCATGCCCGACGCCGACAGCGCGGGGTGAGCGTGGTACTCCTCCTCGGGCATCGCCTCGACGAGCGTCGCGCCGTCCTCCGGCGGCCACCCGCTCACGACCGCACCTCGTCGTTGTCGGCGAGCAGCGTGTCGATCGCAGCCGCGATGAGCGCGCCAGCTTTGGTGAGGTCGCGGACGGGGTCGCCGGTCGGCTTCCAGTGCTCGGGTGCCCACGGCCACCACTGCGGAACGAGCGCCAGCCCGTCCTGCCCGATCGCACGTCCGGCCTGTAGCTCCTCGATGACGACGGCCGACTCGACGGCGTAGGCGGTGCTCGCATACGCAAGCTGCGCACCCCGACCTCGGTCGCCCTCCGGCGAGTAGCCCTCTTCGGACACCTGACGATCGCGCTCAGCCGCGATCAGCTCGATTGCCCGGGCCATCAGTCGACCTGCTCGTCGTCGAACCCAGGCAGCTCGAGTGCCTCGTTGCCGGTGCGCGCCTTGTACGCCCGGTCGAGCATCGCCAGCGCTGCCGCATGGTCGTTGTCGGTGACAGGCTCGACCCGCGCGAACCGCACCGTCGGGTACGCCTCGCCCTTCTCGTCATTGATCGTCCGCTTCGAGCGACGCACCAGCGCCACCACGACCACGTCGTCAGCGTCCGCCTCCATGAACGCGTCGTGCAGACGCTCGAGCCCGTTCAGCTCCTCGCCGGGCCGCTGGCCCGAGAACATCACTGCCATGTCTCTCATCCCTTCCAGCGGCCTACGCGGCCGCTGTCTCCTGCGGCCACGCGACCTTCGTGTGCGCCTTGAGCTGCGCGGCCGAGTACTCGACCGGCATGCCGAGGCGGTGTGCCCCGGCGACGGCGAGCGCGACCGCGTCCGCCACGTTGTGATCGGGCACGTGCGCCCCGGGCACCAGCGCCCGCACCGCGTCCAGCACCGGCGCCTTCGCCGCCGCGGACGACTGCCCTTTGCGTCGGCGCGGCATCCCCTTGCCCCACGCCAGAACCGCGCGCGTCTGCGGGTCGACCATCACGACCGGGCCGCGGGCGCAGAGCTGATCGATGAGCATCCACCGCAGCCCCGACCGCTCGTCGGCCTTCCCCGAGAACTTCGCCTGCGGTGCCGGCCCCTCGACCACCGACAGGTCGACGGAGAACGGGACGAGCGCGAGGATCTCGCGCAGCATGATCCGGATGCGGCGACGCTCGGCCGCCGGCGAGGTGTCGGCGGGGACGGGCGCCTTCGCCCGCCACGTCTGCCAGCTCACGCCGTCACCCGCGAGCGCGTCACCGAACTCGACCGTCGCGCATCCCGAGCACGTCAGCGACGTATCGAACGCTGCGACGATCATCGGACGCCGCCTCGGTGGCACGCGCAGCCCTCGCACCCGTCGCAGGCGAGGTGCTTCCCGTCCATGCAGTCGAGCGACTCGCGGGCAGCGGGCCGGTGGCTGAGCCCCGAGAACCACAGCGCGTAGGCGACCGCGATCACGATCAGCGCCACCATGACGATCCAGTAGGCGAGCATCACGAGGTCCGGTGCCGTCAGCGTCCGCACCCACTCGGCGAACGCGACCAGGGCTGGGACCCCGACTACGAGGCCAGCGACGATCGCGCCACCGACCAACCAGCGGCGAGCCTCGGCGAGCGCGCGGTTCACGCGGCACGCTCCGTCGACTCTGCCGCGGCCGCTGCGAGCGCCTTCTCGGTCTCGACGCGGACGGCGATGTCGACGAGCACCTCAGCAGCGGCCATGAGCGCCTCTTCGCGCGTGACCTGCACGGGTGCCGAGGTCGTCATGACGCCACCGCGACGTGCTCGACCGGGGCCTCCTCGGAGACGACGACCTCACCGAGGCCGAGGCCGAATGTCTGCGCGATCTGGATGACCGTGCGCAGGTTCGGCTCGCCGCCCGTGCGGAGTCGATCGAGCGTCGCGCGGCTGATGCCGATGGTGCGAGCGAACGCGTCGTCGGTGCGGATGCCGGCGTTGTCCTTGAGCCGCTCGAGCAGGTTCGGACGGATCCGAATCGTCGGCTGGCTCGTTGCCGCATCAAGTGAATGAGTCATGAGTCGATCGTCTGATACATGATTCACTGTGTCAAGCCTGTGAAACATTTGTCTTGCAGATGCATCGCCGATGCCTCATGCTTGAGACATGAACCTCGCCATGAAGTGGATTGACGAAGTCCGAGGAGCCGACTCATTGCGCGAAGTCGCACGCCGTGCGCGCGTGCATCAGGCCACGCTGAGCAGGCAGATCAACCTCGACCAGCTCACATTCGAGTCGGTCCGAGACATCGCGCGCGCGTACGAGCGGCCGGTGTTGGCCGACCTCATCGCGACTGGTCACCTCGCGCCCAGTGATGCCGGAGTCGGCGACATCGACACCGCGCTGCGGGCTGCGTCGGACGAGCAGGTGGTGTTGGAGATCGGCCGGCGACTTGGTGTCGTCGAGCTGTCGCCCCTGTTCGATGCGCCGATCAGTGAGGCGGTCGAGCGGGCGGGCGAGGTCATCCACGCGCCCTTCGGTGTCGGTGCCTCATCGGAGGATGAGCCGACCATGAAGCAGCCACCGGCACGGCAGGCCGATGCGGCCAAGAACGGCACGCGGAAGGCCGACAGCGCTGAGCACGCCGACTAGCCGTTCCGGATCGGGGGAACTATGAGGAGACTTCTGCGCCACGCGGCGAAGCTGGGAGTGACCGTCCACAGCGCACGGCTCGAGCAGGGGGTGCTCGGGGAGTACTACGCCGACGAGCGGGAGGTCTACTTCGACCTCAGGCTGACTCCGGCGGAGCAGCGGTCCGTGCTCGCCCACGAGCTGGGGCATGCGTTCCACGGTCACCGCTACCAGTGCGCCGACAATGCGGTCGCCGAGCGCCAGGCCGACATCTACGCCGCACGACTGCTGATCGATCCCGAGGAGTACGCACGCCACGAGCGGGTGAACCCCGATCAGCACTACCTCGCTGAGGAGCTCGACGTGACGGTCGACGTCGTGTACGCGTTCGAAGCTCATTGCCTGCAGCGCGTGCGCGGGATCACGTACGTGCGGCCGAAGATGGGCCTCGGCCAGTGGGTCTACCGGGCGGAGGTCGGCGCATGAGCTGTTCCCCCGCGGTGTGCGACTCGCTGACGCGCGAACTCGTCGCCGCTGGCTCGTCGCCTGACGCTTCCCATCCGATCCGCATACGGGGCGCTGAGCAATGAGCCCCGCCCCGATCCGTATCGTGCGGCCGCGGCGGCGCGCGCTCGGCCTCATCCGTGTGTCGATGGAGAAGGACGGCGGCACGTCTCCCGACATCCAGCGGCACACCATCCAGTCGTACGCAGATGCCCACGAAGTCGACATCGTGGGGTGGATCGAGGGTGTCGACGAGCGGAAGTACTCCGGATCGCGCGAGGACTCACTGTGGTGGCCGAAGCTGGACGACGCGATCGACCGTGTCGAGTCAGGCGAGGTCGACCTGATCCTCGTGTGGAAGTTCTCTCGCACCGCACGCAACCGGCTCAAGTGGGCGATTGCTCTCGACCGCGTCGACAGCACGGACGGCGAGCTGATTGCGGTGACCGAGCCTGTCGAAGCGGCCACTGCATCAGGGAAGCTGTTCCGCGGCATGACGGGCGAGTTCAACGCCTACTACGCCGACCTGATGTCGGAGTCGTGGAAGGACACCCACATGCGCCGCCGCCGCGCCGGCCTCACCGCCGAAGGCGGACCCCGCTACGGATACGTCAAGCAGCCCGACGGCACGTACCTGCCCCATCCCGAAGAGGCGCAGCTTCTCGCGCAGATGTACCGGCGCTACCTCGCCGGCGACGGGTACACAAAGATCGTCGCCTGGCTGAACCGCTCCGGGCACCTCACCCGAAGCGACCGGCCGTGGTCGCGCGTCGTCCTCACTCACATGCTGGATGCCGGGTTCGGCGCCGGGCTGCTCATCCACAGGAAGGTCGGCAAGGGCGGCAAGCGCGACTGGCGCATCGCGACCGCCACCTACCACCCCGGCGCGCACCCCGCCGTCATCACCGAGGCCGAGTGGACCGAGTACCGCGACCGTCGCCTTCAGGCCCCCGAACCCTCCCGCGTCATCGCGGGGAAGTACATGCTGACAGGCCTGATCTTCTGCGGCGACTGCGGCGCACCGATGCACGTCGGCAACCAGGGACTCAAGGACTACAAGTGCTCACGCGCCGCGCAGCAGCGCGACGTGAAGGGCATGTACATGACGCGAGCGCTCGTCGAACAACGCGTCCGCGAATGGGTCGGCGAACTCGCGACCGACGTCGACAAGCTCGCGGCCGTCGCCGCCGCACACCGGGCGCGCACCGTCGTGCGCCTCGACAACGTGCAAACCCTCGACAAGAAGATCGCCGACATCAAGCAGCAGCTCGGGCGCCTCGCCGTCCGCTGGTCTGCGCAGAAGATGTCCGACGCCGCGTACGACGCCGCGACCACACAGCTCGACGCCGACCTCGAAACCTATGAGCAGCGGCGGCGGGCCGCGACACCGCGCCAGCGCGTCGAGGTCGACCCGACGAAGATCCTTATCGAACTGGACCAGCGGTGGGAGGACGCGACTGCCGACGAGCGGCGCCGGCTACTCCGCACCGTCGTGCGCCGGGTGGACATCGTGAAGCCTGCGCGTCAGGGCATCGGTGTGTGGCGCGAGCGTGTCGTCATCACACCCACGTGGGCTCCTGTCGGCTAGCGCACAACACCGTGCAGCCGGGAGCCGTCCGGCAGCGAGGCATCCACGAACGGCTGGCTCAGATCGACGCGCCGGCCGCTGGACTGCAGCATCCGTTCGACGAGGTCGCGCACCGCCGTGTCGGTGAGGGTCAGCGGCGTGAGCTTCGCGACACCGCCGCGCGCGACGAAGATGCGGTCGGGCGCGTTGATCCACAGCTCCTCGACCGTCGGGTCGTCGAGGAACGCCTGCAACGGCCCGTACCCGGCGACGACGGCCAGCACGTCGCGCACGCAGGCGGCTTCGTCGTCGACGGTCGCGAGCCCGCGGGCGAGGGCGTAGTCGTTGTGGCGACGCACCTCGTGCCGCGCCACCTGGGCGGCGAACTCGGGGTCGCGCGTCGGGTCCGAGCGCTCGGCGCGCAGCCGCTCCCGCACCCGTTCCGCGACCAGGGTCGCAACGGGGGTGGTCGGGGAGGTCACCGGAGCATCCTCGCAAGAAACGCAGATGCGGCCGGAAAGTTATCCACAGACGTGCGCGCGCCGGCGGGGTGGAGCAGGATGGAACCCACCGACGAAGGGACGATGATGACGCAGGCGAAGAAGGACCTCTCCCCCCGGGTGCAGGCAGGGCTGGGGCTCGCCGGGATCGTGCAGGTGGCCTTCGCGTTCCTCGCGTTCTGGGATCTCGCGCACCGCGACGCCGACGAGGTCCGGGGACCGAAGGCCGCGTGGATTCCGGCGATCCTCGTCAACTGGATCGGGCCCGCGAGCTACTTCCTGTTCGGCATCCGCCGCTGACGGCACAGCGTCGGCTCGCAGCCGTTCCGGGGGTCAGCCCCACAGCCGATCGTCAGGCGCCTCAGTAGACTGAAACCCACTCGCGGGAGTGGTGAAATCGGCAGACACGCAGGATTTAGGTTCCTGTGCCTTCGGGCGTGTGGGTTCAAGTCCCACCTTCCGCACGCGAACTCTCGCGCCCTCCGCCGACAACGACGGGATAAACCGTGCACGCTGTTCCTACCGCCCTGATCCCCTGGCTGGATCCCGAGATGATCATCTCGGCCGCAGGACCCTGGGCCCTGCTGGTCGTCTGCTTCATCGTCTTCGCCGAGACCGGCCTGCTCATCGGGTTCCTGCTGCCGGGCGACACGCTCCTCGTGATCTCGGGACTGCTCTCGCACCCCTCCCCGCAGGCGCCCCACGGCGTGTTCGGACTCAGCGTGTGGTGGGTGGCGCTGCTCATCGGCGTCGCGGCGTTCATCGGCGGCGAAGTCGGGTACTACATCGGCCACAAGGGTGGACCTGCGATCTTCGAGCGCAAGGAATCGGGCCTGTTCAGCGTCAAGAACGTCGAACGCACCAACGCGTTCTTCGAGCGCTTCGGCGGCGTCACCGTCATCCTGGCCCGCTTCGTGCCCATCGTCCGCACGTTCGCGCCCGTCGCCGCCGGCGTCGGCCACATGAACAAGTGGATGTACACGCTGTACAACTTCATCGGCGCGGTGCTGTGGGGCTTCGGCCTCACGATGTTCGGCTACCTGATCGGGTTCATCCCGCCCGTGGCCACGTTCGTCGAGAACTACATCGACCTGATCCTGCTCGCCGCGGTCGGCGGCACCGCGGTCGTCACGCTGTGGCACTACCTGCGCGAGCGCAGCAAGGCCCGCAAGGAGGCCGCTGCCGGCATGGATGTCGTCACCGACCACGCCGAAGCCGAGGCGCTCGTCCTCGACCCCGAGGTGTTCGAGCGCGGCCCCGAGCACGGCGAGGCCCCCAAGGCCTGATCCACCGCGGGCGTCAGGAGGCCTTCTTCTTGGCGCCCTTCTTCGCAGCCGGCTTGTCGGCGGATGCCTCGGCCTCGCTCTTCGCGGGGGCCGGGGCATCCTTCGTCTTCCCCGCCTTCGCGGCGCCGCCCTCGCGGGCCGCGCGCGACTTCTCGACGCTGGCGCGCAGCGCGGCCATGAGGTCGATGACCTCGCCGCCGGTCTCTTCTTCTTCCTGCTCGCCGAACGTCTCGGACGTGTCGAGCGCGTCGCCCTTCTCGAGCTTCGCCTCGATGAGGGTGCGCAATTCGTCCTGGTACTCGTCGGTGAACGCCTCGGGATCGAAGTCGCCCGCGAAGCTCTCGACGAGGGATGCCGACAGCTCGAGCTCCTTCGCCGAGATGCGCACCGGCTCGTCGAGGGCCGGGAACGCGGCTTCGCGCACCTCGTCGGCCCACAGCAGCGTCTGCAGCACGAGCACGTCGTCGCGCACGCGCAGCGCCGCCAGCCGGGTCTTCTGCCGCAGCGAGAACCGCACGATCGCGGTGCGGTCGGTCTGCTCCAGCGTCCTGCGCAGCAGCACGTACGCCTTGGGCGACATCGAGTCGGGTTCGAGGTAGTACGAGCGGTCGAGCATGAGCGGGTCGATCTGCTCGCTCGGAACGAACTCGACGACATCGATCTCGCGGCTGCGCTCGGCGGGCAGCGAGTCGATGTCGTCCTTGGTCAGCACGACCGTGCGCTCGCCGTCGTCGTACGCCTTGTCGATGTCTTGGAACGCGACGATCTCGCCGCACACCTCGCACTTGCGCTGATAGCGGATGCGGCCGCCGTCCTTGTTGTGCACCTGATGCAGCGAGACGTCGTGGTCCTCGGTCGCGGCGTAGACCTTGACCGGGACGTTCACGAGGCCGAACGTCAGGGCACCCTTCCAGATCGCTCTCACCCCACCAGTGAACACCAGGCCGCCGACAGCGAGCCACCCCCTTGCGCGACGCGGCGCCAGTAGCCTGGCCCCATGGCGGGCGACGAGCAGCTGGTGCGCATCGACGGCCGCCGCCTGCGCCTGACGAACCTCGACAAGGTGCTGTATCCCGAGACGGGCACCACCAAGGGCGAGGTGATCGACTACTACTCGCGCATCGCGCCGCTCCTCATCCCGCACGTCGTCGGGCGTCCGGTCACCCGCAAGCGCTGGCCGGAAGGCGTCGACCATCCCGAGTTCTTCGCGAAGGACCTCGAGCGCGGCGCGCCGTCGTGGGTGAGGCGGATGCCGATCCCCCACTCCACGGGCACCAAGGACTATCCGCTCATCGGCGATGTGCCGACGCTCGTCTACCTCGCCCAGGTGGCGAGCCTGGAGCTGCACGTCCCGCAGTGGCGGTTCACTCCTGACGGCGATCGCGGCGACGCCGACCGCCTGGTGCTGGACCTCGATCCCGGCCCCGGCGTGGGCCTGACCGAGTGCGCCGCCGTCGCCGGCTGGGCGCGCGAGATCCTCGTGGCGACGGGGCTCGAGCCGTACCCGGTGACCAGCGGCAGCAAGGGCATCCACCTCTACGCGGCGCTGCCGCCGGGTCACTCCACCGAGCAGGCGTCAGCGGTGGCGAAGGAGCTGGCCCGGTCGCTCGAGGCCGACCACCCCGACCTGGTGGTCAGCGAGATGGCGAAGGCCGCCCGCGGCGGGCGCGTGTTCATCGACTGGAGCCAGAACAACGGCGCCAAGACGACCATCGCCCCCTACTCGCTGCGCGGTCGCGCGCATCCGACGGTCGCCGCGCCGCGCACGTGGGACGAGCTCGACGACCCAGGGCTGCGGCACCTGCTGTTCGACGAGGTGCTGGAGCGCGCGGCGGCGATCGGCGACCCGATGGCCGCGCTCGGGTTCCACGCCGGCGGGCGCGAGGCCGCCGACGGCCCGCTGGCGGCCTACATCGCGAAGCGCAGCGCGTCGCGCACCCCCGAGCCGGTGCCGTCGAACGCGCTGGGCGCGGCATCCGCGTCGGGAGAACTGCCACGCTTCGTGATCCAGGAGCATCACGCGACCGCCCTGCACTGGGACCTGCGCCTGGAGCGCGACGGCGTCCTGGCCAGCTGGGCGGTGCCGCGCGGCATCCCTCCCACCACCTCGCGCAACAGCCTCGCCGTGCGCACCGAGGACCACCCCATGGAGTACGCGACGTTCGAGGGCACGATCCCGCGCGGCGAGTACGGCGCGGGCAGCATGACGATCTGGGACGACGGCCGCTACGAGCTGGAGAAGTGGCGCGACGACGAGGTCATCTTCACCGCCGAGGGGCGCCCCGGCGGCCCGCTCGGCCGCGTACGGCTTGCGCTCATCCGCACGTCGGGGCAGGGCGAGAAGTCGCAGTGGCTGCTGCATCGGATGAAGACGGATGCCGGTGGCCGGCCCCAGCACGACGGCCCTGTGGTCGTCGCGTCCGAGCAGGCCGATGTCCCGCGCGGCGACGCGGCACGGACGGACAGGGCGCCGACCGAGCCTGCGCCGATGCCCGCCCCCTCCCAGCTGCGTCCGATGCTCGCCACCTCGACGACCGTCGGCCTCGCCCGCTCCGCCGCCCGCGAGTGGGCCGAGGCGAGCGGCTACGGCGAAGCGTGGGTCGAGATGAAGTGGGACGGCATCCGGGCCATCGGCGTCTGGGACGGACAGCGCCTGCGGCTGCGCGCCCGCAGCGGCAACGACATCACCGCCAAGTACCCCGAGCTCACCCGTGTCGCTGCGGGACTCGGCCCCGAGCCGGCCGTCGTCGACGGCGAGATCGTCGCCCTCGACGCCGCCGGACGCCCCAGCTTCCCCCGGCTGCAGAGCCGCATGAACCTCTCCAAGCCCCGCGAGATCGAGCGCGAAGCGCCCCGCACCCCCGTCCACTACTACCTCTTCGACGTGCTGGCGCGGGGCGCGGCGGATGCGGCATCCCTCCCCCTGCAGGAGCGCCGGGGACTGCTGGAGGAGCTCGGCGGCCACGCGATCCCCGCGATCGTCGTGCCGCCGGTGTTCGACGACGTCGACGACGCACTGGCCGCCTCGCGGCGGTTCGGGCTCGAGGGCATCGTCGTGAAGAACCCCGCCTCGGCCTACCGCCGTGGGCTGCGGTCGGAGGACTGGCTGAAGCTCAAGCTGACCCGCACGCAGGAGGTCGTGATCGGCGCGATCCGCCCCGGAAAGGGCGGGCGCTCGGGTGCGATCGGCTCACTGCTCGTCGGGATCCCGGATGCCGCGACCGGCGGCATCCGGTACGCGGGGCGCGTGGGGTCGGGGTTCTCGGACGCGACCCTCGCCACGCTCGAGAGTGTGCTCCGGCCGCTGCGGAGCGACGAGAACCCGTTCGAGGGCGTGCCCGACCTCGACGCGCGCGACGCGCTGTGGGTACGGCCCGAGGTCGTCGGAGAGGTCGAGTTCGCGGAGTTCACACCGGGTGGCATCCTGCGCCAGGCGCGCTGGCGGGGCCTGCGGCCCGACAAATCTCCGCGGGAGGTGCGGCCCGAGCCGCCCGGGTCCTGACTCGACCGAAGGGGGTCACGCGTGCGCGTCGTGCTCGACGTGCCCCGCCGGTTCGAGCTGGAACGTGGAGTGCTCGACGTCGAAGTGCTCCGACAGGCAGTTCTGCAGGCCGCTCAGGATGCCGGCGGCCCGTCCGTCGGCGAGCGCGTCCTCGTCGACCACGACGTGGGCGGTGAACACCGGCGCGCCGCGAGTCAGCTGCCACACGTGCACGTCGTGGACGTCGACGACGCCCGGAGTGCGAAGGATGTGCGCACGGATGTCCTGCACGTGGGTGCCCTTGGGTGCCGACTCGGCGAACACCGAGACGACCTCGCGCAGCAGGCTGAACGCCCGCGGGACGATCATGGCGGCGATGAACAGCGACGCGATGGCGTCGGCCTGGTTCCAGCCGGTGGTGACGACGACGATCGCCGCGACGATGACGGCGGCGGAGCCGATCAGGTCGCCCAGCACCTCGATGTAGGCCCCGCGGACGTTGATGCTGTGCCGCTGCGCCGAGCTCAGCAGCCACATCGCGACGCCGTTCGCGACCAGGCCCACGATCGCGACCACCAGCATGAGGCCGCCCTGCACCTCGGCGTCGGCGGGGTGGAGCAGGCGCGTGACGCCTTCGAACGCCACCCACGCCGACAGCAGGATGAGGATGATGCCGTTGACGAGCGCACCGAAGACCTCGGCGCGCTGATACCCGAACGTGCGGCGGTCGTTGGCGGGCCGCGCGGCGACCGTGCTCGCGATCAGTGCGACCACGAGCGCCGCCGCGTCGGTGAACATGTGGGCGGCGTCCGCGAGCAGCGCGAGCGACCCCGACAGCGCGGCGCCGACCACCTGCACCACCATGACGGTGGAGGTGATCGCGAGCGAGATCGCGAGCAGCCGGCGATTGCCGGAGCCTCGGATCCCGGTGGGCGCGTGATCGTGCATGTGCCCAGGCTAAGCCCGGGCCGGCAGCGGGAAGCGCTGTCCTCGCTAGTCGGGAATGATCGTGATTCTCACTCGCAGCGCCGCGCCGGCGGCATCGACGTCACAGCGACGAGAGCAGCGGTGCGAGCGCGATGAACGCCCGCGAACGGTGGGATGCCGCGTTCTTCTCCTCGGCCGTCCACTCGCCGACACTGCGCTCGGCGCCGGGCTCCTGACCGTCCGGCACGAACACCGGGTCGTACCCGAACCCACCGCGGCCCGAGGGCGCCGCCGCGATCCGGCCGGGCCACACACCCTCGACCACATGCTCGGCCGGCTCGCCGCCGGCGGAGGACGGCACGACGAGCGCGATCGTCGAGACGAACTGCGCGCCGCGGTGCGGGTCGGCGATGTCGGAGATCTGATCGAGCAGGAGGTTCAGGTTGGCGATGGCATCCTTCGCGTGACCGGCCCAGTAGGCAGAGAACACGCCCGGCGACCCGCCCAGCACGTCCACGCACACGCCCGAGTCGTCGGCGAGCGCCGGCAGCCCCGTGTGGGCCGCCGCGGCGCGGGCCTTGATGAGCGCGTTGTCGGCGAACGTCACGCCGTCCTCGACGGGTTCGGGCCCGTCGTAGCCGACGACCTCGATGTCGGGGCGCGTCGCGGCGACGATCGCCTGGAACTCCTCGACCTTGTGCGGGTTGTGCGTGGCGAGGACGATCCGGCGCGGCCCCTGCGGCAGGCCCAGGGTTCCGGTCACGACTCGGTGGCCAGGACGGCGGCCTGGATGTCGCGCAGCGACGCGCAGCCGTTGACGCCGAGCTCCAGCAGCGCGTCGAGCTCTCGCTTGTCGAACGGCGCGCCCTCGGCGGTGCCCTGCACCTCGACGAACAGGCCGCGGCCGGTGACCACGACGTTCATGTCGGTCTCGGCGCGGACGTCCTCCACGTACGCGAGGTCGAGCATGGGCTCGCCGTCGATGATGCCGACCGACACCGCAGAGACGGAATCGAACAGCACGTTCGCCTTCTGCCCGATGAACTTCTTGCCGCGGCCCCACTCGATCGCGTCGGCGAGTGCGACATAGGCGCCCGTGATGGCGGCCGTGCGGGTGCCGCCGTCGGCCTGCAGCACGTCGCAGTCGATGACGATCGTGTTCTCGCCGAGGGCCTTGGTGTCGACGACGGCGCGCAGCGCCCGGCCGATCAGGCGCGAGATCTCATGCGTGCGCCCGCCGATCCTGCCCTTGACGCTCTCGCGGTCGTTGCGGCTGTTGGTCGCGCGCGGCAGCATCGCGTATTCGGCCGTCACCCATCCCTTGCCCTTGCCGGTCAGCCATCGCGGCACGCCGTTCGTGAACGACGCCGTGCACAGCACCTTCGTGCCGCCGAACGAGACGAGCGCCGACCCCTCGGCCTGGGCGCTCCAGCCGCGTTCGATCGTGACGGTGCGCAGCTCGTCGACGCGGCGGCCGTCGGCACGGGTGATGTCGGTCATGCGGATTCTCCTCTGGGGACGGGAACGGTTGCCTCGCCGAAGCGGGGCAGGTCGATGGCGCCTGTCTGCACGAGCCGCACGTCGGTCACCTCGCGGCCCATCAGGCGATGTGCGAGACGCAGGAAGTCGTCGGCCGAGGCTCCGGTGGCCTCGTAGACGTGCCGGGGTGCGGCATCCGTCCCCGCGAGGAGGTCGCGCGAGACGAGCTGACGGTAGACGTCCTTGGCGGTCTCGGTGTCGCTCGACACGAGCGACACGTCGGGACCCATGACGTAGCTGATCGCGCCCTCGAGGAACGGGTAGTGGGTGCAGCCGAGCACGAGCGTGTCGACGCCGGCGTGCCGGAGCGGTGCGAGGTACTCCTCGGCGACCGCCAGCACCTCGGGCGAATCGGTGACACCGGCTTCGACGAACTCCACGAAACGCGGGCACGCCTGCGCGAAGACCGTCAGGCGCTCGTTGACGCCCAGCATGTCCTGGTAGGCGCCCGAGCCGATCGTGCCCGCCGTGCCGATGACGCCCACGCGCCCGTTGCGGGTCGTCGACATCGCCGTGCGCACGGCCGGGTTGATCACCTCGACCACCGGCACGTCGTACCGCTCCCGTGCGTCGCGCAGCACGGCGGCCGAGGCCGTGTTGCAGGCGATCACGAGCATCTTCACGCCCTCGTCGACCAGGTCGTCGAGCACCTCGAGCGAGTAGCGGCGGACGTCGGCGATCGGCTTCGGTCCGTACGGCGAGCGCGCCGTGTCGCCGATGTAGAGGATCGACTCCCGGGGCAGCAGCGCAGACACGGCCCTCGCGACGGTGAGTCCGCCGACTCCGGAGTCGAAGATTCCGATCGGCGCGTCGTTCACGATGCTCCAGCCTACGCCAGGCGCTCACTAGGCTGACCCGCATGGGTGATTCGAACGCTCTGCTGACGGACCGCTATGAGCTCACGATGCTCGACGCCGCGCTCCGGGACGGCACCGCCCACCGCCGCTGCGTGTTCGAGCTGTTCGGCCGTCGACTGTCGGGCGGACGCCGCTTCGGCGTGGTCGCCGGCACCGGTCGGCTGCTGTCGCTGCTGCGCGACTTCCGCTTCCGGGACGACGAGCTGCGCTTCCTCCGCGACGAACGGGTGGTGGATGCCGCCACCCTCGCCTTCCTCGAGGGCTATCGGTTCACCGGATCGATCTCGGGGTACCGCGAAGGCGAGCCCTACTTCCCCGGATCGCCGCTCTTGACCGTCGAGGGCACTTTCGCCGAGGCCGTGGTGCTCGAGACGCTCGCCCTCAGCGTCCTCAACCACGACTCCGCCGTCGCGACCGCCGCCGCGCGCATGAGCCTCGCCGCGGGCGACCGGCCGCTCGCCGAGATGGGTTCGCGCCGCGCCGGCGAGTCGTCCGCCGTCGCCGCGGCCCGCGCGGCGTACATCGCCGGGTTCGGGGCGACCTCGAACCTCGAGGCGGGGCGGCGGTGGGGCATCCCGACCATGGGGACCGCCGCGCACGCCTGGACGCTGCTGCACGACACCGAGGAGGATGCGTTCCGCGCCCAGATCGCCGCGCACGGAGTCGGCACGACGCTCCTGGTCGACACCTACGACATCCGCACGGGCGTCGAGACGGCGATCCGCGTCGCGGGCACCGGCCTCGGCGGCGTCCGGATCGACTCCGGCGACCTGCCCACCGTGGCGGCCCAGGTGCGTGAGCAGCTCGACGGGCTGGGCGCGACGGGCACCCGCATCACGGTGACCAGCGACCTCGACGAGTACGCGATCGCGGCGCTGGCGGCATCCCCTGTCGACGCCTACGGCGTCGGCACGTCGGTGGTCACCGGATCGGGAACCCCCACGGCAGGCATGGTCTACAAGCTGGTCGCTCGCCAGGACGCGGCGGGCGGCTGGGTGGGCGTCGCGAAGGCGTCGACCGACAAGGCCTCAAAGGGCGGGCGCAAGGCCGCCTTCCGCACCCTCGACGCCGGCACCGCCACGAGCGAGCTCATCGTCGTGTCGGACGGCTTCGAGGCGCTCGGCACCGCCGCGTCGTACCCGGACGCCCGGCCGCTCCAGGTCTCCCTCGTCGTCGACGGAGAGTCGGATACCGCCCACGAGGGCCCCGCGGGTGTCGAGGCGGCGCGGGCGCACCACCTGCGCGTGCGCGAGGAGCTGCCCGTGCGGGCGCTCGCGCTCAGCCGGTCCGACCCTGCGATCCCGACGGTCTACGTCGACGCCGAGTAGCCGCCGGCCGCCGTCGAGGTCGCTGAGCCTGTCGGAGCGTCAGCTGCCGAGCGACTCGTAGATCTCTTTGCAGGTCGGGCAGACCGGGAACTTCTCGGGGTCGCGGCCAGGGGTCCACTTCTTGCCGCACAGTGCGCGCACCGGCTTGCCGGTGATCGCGGATTCGAGGATCTTGTCCTTCTTGACATAGTGCGAGAAACGCTCATGATCGCCCGGCTCGATCTGCTCTTCGCGCAGGAGCTCTTCGAGCTCGCGATCGAGGGTCGCGATACCGCCCTGGTCGGGGCTGTCAAGGGGCGTGCTCATGGTCTGCCAGTGTAGTCGCGGCCAGCCCCTCCCGGGGTGGGTCGACACGACTCAGGTGGACTCGGCGAACTCCATCAGGCGTCCTCCGCGACGTTCGAACGCGATCGAGCCGATCACGACCCCGACGACCAGCACGCCCAGCCCGATCGCGAGCCCGCCCCACAGCGCGGTCGTCGCGGCCTCGGCGTCACCGTCGAGCGCGAGCCAGCCGCACCACACCACCGGTGCCGACAGCACCAGCACTCCGGCCATGACGACACCCTGCGCCACCGCTCCCCCGGCGCCTGTGCGCTGCGGCTGCTGGAACGGGCTCTCGCCCGGCCGCGACACGGCATACGGCGCCACGACTGACGAGATGCTCGACAGTCCGAGGCCTGCCAGGAAGAGGACGGCGCTCACGCCGGTGAGGGCCGGAAGGATCGCCCAGCGACCGTGCAGCGCCGTCGCCACCGGCACGGCGACAGCCAGCAGCGGGATTCCCACGAGCAGCACCGGCACGAGGCGGCCGACGCGATCCGACACTCCGCGCACACCGCCCGAGATGTGCATCCAGATCGCCGTCGAGTCGTAGGCGACGTCGTCGTGCGGCAGCCAGCCGAGGAACAGCGCGGCGAACGGCACGGGCACGAGCGCGACGATCTCGGGCGGCACTCCCGCGATCAGCAGCGGCACCGTCGTGATCGCCGCGGCGACGGGGATCACGAGGGCGTTGACCACGTAGCGGCGGTCGCCGAACCAGTAGACGAGGCTGCGGGCCGCGATCGCGCCGCCGGGCGTGCCCGGCGCGACGCCGAACCAGCCGAGCCCGGCCCGCTCGCGCCCGGTGCCCGGACGCTCCGTGGTCGTGAGCAGACGCCGGACCGCCCACAGCCACAGCAGGCTCAGCGCGACCACCGTCGCGACGGCCACGAGGGCCACGAGCCAGACGGATCGCCCCGTGGCCACGGCGCCGGGAAGCGCCCACGCCGCGCCGAAGGGGGTCAGCGCGAGCGCATCGACGGCCTGCAGCAGCTGCTGAGGCACCGCGCCTCGCCATTCCAGCGACGCCAGGAAGACGCCCACCGGCACGACGACGACGAGGACGACGAGGACGAACACGCCCGAGAGCTCGCGAGAGCGCCGCTCGCGGAGGAAGAGCGACGCCACCGCTCCGCACACGCGGGCCAGCAGCGAGCAGGTGAGGACGCCCAGGATCACGCTGATCACGCCCATGGCGACGGGTACGCCGCGGTCGGCCCAGACGATCGCCGAGCACACGGCCACCGCGAGAAGCGCGAGGATCGGGACGCTGATGAGCCCGGCAACCGCCAGCACCGCCGACAGCCGCCCGCGTGACAGGCCGAACAGGGCGAACCGCCGCGGGTCCAGCGGATCGTCGATGGCTCCGAAGAGGGGCGCGAGCGCGAACCCGAGCGTGACGGCCGAGCCGCCCAGTACGGTGACCGTCAGCACGGTGTCGGTCGAGGCATCCCGCATCGTCAGCAGGGCCCAGCAGGCCGCGGCCGTGGCGACGACGAGCGCGATCAGCCCGAGCACGACACGGACGACGTGCCCGGTATGGCCGCGCAGCGCGCCGAACAGCAGCGCGAGCCTCAGCCGGAGAACGTGTGCAGCCACTCCAGGCCCTCCACGTCGCTGAGGCCGCCGGCGAGCTCCACGAACCGCTGTTCGAGTGTGAGCTCGCCGCGCACCTCGTCGACGGTCCCCTCGGCGAGCACCTGGCCCGCCACGATGACCGCTACGCGCGTGCAGACGCGCTCGACGAGCTCCATGCCGTGGCTGGAGAGGATCACCGTGCCGCCGTGCGCGACGTACGCGGAGAGGATGTCGAGGATGATCGCGCTGGAGACCGGATCGACGGCCTCGAACGGCTCGTCCAGCACCAGCACACGCGGCGAGTGGATGAGGGCGCCCGCCAGCATCACCTTCTTGAGCATGCCCGCGGAGTAGTCCGAGACGCTGCGCCCGAGAGCATCCTGCAGATCGAACGCGCGGGCGAGGTCGGCGGTGCGACTCTCGACGACCGCCGGCGGCAGTCCGCGCAGCACGCCGTAGTAGTAGAGGAGCTGGCGACCGGTGAGCCGGTCGAAGGTGCGCAGCCGATCGGGCAGGACGCCCATCAGCTTCTTCGCCGCGAGCGGGTGGGCTGCGGCATCCACCCCCGCCACGTGGATCGTGCCCCGATCGGGCTCCAGCAGGCCGGCGATCATCGACAGCGTGGTGGTCTTGCCGGCGCCGTTCGGGCCGACCAGGCCGTAGAACGTGCCGGCCGGCACGGTGAGGTCGATGCCGTCGACCGCGTGCGTGCTGCCGAAGCGCTTGGTGACGCCGCGCAGCACGAGCGCATCGCCCGCCGCGGCGGCCAGTGTCGGCACGACGATGGACTCGGGAAGGGATGCCGTCTCGGCGGGGTCCGCGGCCGCCTCGGGCTCCGCCTCCGCAGGCGGGACCGAGACGGGCTCTGCCACCGGAGGCGCGGGCGGCGCGGGCGCGACGACGGGTGCCGGTTCGGCGACGGCGACGGGCTCCGGCGCCTCGACCGGCTCGGCGACCTCGGGAGCGGGCTCGGCGACGGCGGGGACGCGCTCGGCGACCTCGGGAGCGGGCTCGGCGACGGTGGGGACGCGCTCGGCGACCTCGGGAGCGGGCTGTGCTTCCGCGGCCGGGGCCTCCGCGGCGGGAGTGTCGGTGTCCGGGACTTCCGCCGCAGCGCCGTCGCCCGCGTCGGCGCGCGGCTCGGCGGGCAGCGGCGGTCTGGGCGGCACCACGATGGCGGCGGCGACCGATGCGGCGATCTCCAGATCACTCGGCAGGGGCGGCGGAGGGCCGGGGTCCACCGGAGCGGCGGCCGCGCGCTTCTTGCGCGGGGCGGACTTGCCGCCCTGGCGCGATGCGCGAGCCGGACGCCGCGGCTTCTCGGACGGCTGCGACACCGAGTCCGAGATCCGCACGACGCGCGCGCTCGAGTGACGGTCCGGCTCTTCCGGATCGATGTCGTTCGGCACCGGGAGGGAGGCTGTCACCGCACCAACGTATCAAGCGGGCCTGATCGCGGGGCAGATCGTGTCGCCGAGTCTCTGCAATTGCGTTATGTCACGAAACGGCAACGGGAGCCGCTCATTCTGCACCTTTTCAGTTGCCTTCGATACCCTGGTCCAGGCACGAAGGGGTGTCGCGCCGGTGAACCGGCAGTGAATCACGCACTTCAGGAGCAGATTTTGACCCTTCAGACCGTCATCCTCGCAGCCGGAATGGGCTCGCGTCTCGGACGCAGCCTTCCCAAGCCGCTCACCGAGCTCAGCGACGGCCGCAGCATCATGCAGCAGCAGCACGACAACATCCGTGCCGCGTTCGGCAGCGACGCCAAGATCACGACCGTGGTCGGCTACCGCGCTGAGACGATCGTCGAGGCGTTCCCGCACGTCGACTACGTCTACAACGACCGGTACGACCAGACCAACACGTCCAAGAGCCTGCTGCGCGCGCTCGCGAAGACGGGCCGCAGCGGCGTCCTCTGGATGAACGGCGACGTCGTCTTCGATCCGCGCGTGCTCGGCCGTGCGATCGAGCTCATCGAGCGCGACCAGTCCTTCGTCACCGTCAACACCTCCAAGGTGAGCGACGAAGAGGTCAAGTACACCGTCACGCCGGAGGGCTTCATCAAGGAGCTGTCGAAGACCGTCAAGGGCGGCATCGGCGAGGCCGTGGGCATCAACTACATCTCCAGCGCCGACAAGAAGTCGTTCATGCGTCATCTGACCCGCGTCGACGACCAGGACTACTTCGAGCGCGGCCTCGAGCTCGCCATCGCCGAGGACGGCGTGCTGCTCGAGCCGCTCGACATCTCGGACCTGTACGCCGTCGAGGTCGACTTCGCCGAAGATCTCGAGCGCGCGAACCTCTTCGTCTGATCCGACACACCCGGGCCGCTGGCCGGATGCCGTTCGCGGCATTCGCCCAGCGGTTCGTCTTAGGCTGACGCCGATGGCCGAGAAGGTTCACCGCATCCATTCCCTGCCCGACGGCGCGCCCTGGCAGGGCGGTCTGCCGCCCACGGGGTCGCCCGAGCATCCGCTCACGATCCGGGCGCTCGATCGTGTGCTGGCGATTCAGCGCCCCGCCGTGCTCGCTCATCTGCGCAGCATCCGGCTGCGCCATCCGCACGCCACACCGGCCGAGATCGTGCGCATCCTCGAGCGCCGCTACCTCGCCGCCGTCACCACCGGCGGTGCCGCCGTCGGCGCGACCGCCGTCGTACCGGGCATCGGCACAGGCGTCACGCTCGCGCTGAGCGGTGTCGAGACCGTCGCCTTCCTCGAGGCCACCACCCTCTTCGCGCAGTCCGTCGCGGAGGTGCACGGAATCCCTGTCGCGGACCCGGATCGCGCGCGTGCGCTCGTCCTCATGCTGATGCTCGGCAAGGAGGGCGTCGACCTCGTCGCCCAGCTCGCGGGGCAGGCGGCCGGACGCGGACCGAATCGATCCACCTACTGGGGCGAGCTCATCACGAAGACGCTCCCCCGCGCTGCCGTCGGGCCGATGGTCGACCGGCTCAAGTCGACGTTCATCCGCCAGTTCGCCGCACGCGGCGGTGCCTCGTGGATCGGCAAGGCCCTCCCCTTCGGCATCGGCGCCGCCGTGGGAGGTGCGGGCAACAACATCCTGGGGCGCCGCGTGCTCCTCGGGTCGAGGAAGGCGTTCGGGATGCCGCCGATCGACCTGCCGGCGGATCTGGAGCCTCGTCCCGGTGCGGATCGTCTCGAACGCATCGCCGGGCGCGGCATCCGCCGGGCGGGCGAGGCCGTGGTCGGCGGTGTCACCCGTGGTTCTGCGGCCGTGGCGGGCGTGGTGCGCCGCCGCAGGCCGGCGCTGGAAGCCCCTGCCGAGGACTGAGCCTCCTCCCAGCCCGTATCTGTGGAAGTTCGTGATGTGAGACCCGTCGTCCGCCGGTCGGGGCGAGAATACCGTCATGGGTCTGTTCAGCAAGCTTCCGGAGGAACCCGTCGAGTGGGCGGGACTGCCCTCCGAGCCCGCCCGCACGGAGACCGAGGCCGAACGCCTCACGACGGCCCCGTCCGCGGATCTCGGCAGTCTCGGCTTCGGCGATCCCGCTGTCTCGGGCACCGTCGAATCGATCGTCATCCCGGTGAAGCCCGTGGTCGAGATCGCGCAGTCGCACGAGACCGGCGAGGACGACTAGTCCTCGCCCGTCCTTCGACATCGCCTTCGCACTCCCTTGCGGCACGAACCGCTGCAAGCGCTTGCATGGCCTTCCTCGACAGGTCGGGGCGTGGGGCATACGCTCACACGTATGGACAGCACCCTGGCCTGCCTCGCGGCATGGATGCCGCGGCAGCGGTGGTACGCCGCGAAAGGGCGTCCGCCGAGCCTGCGACTGGTGTCGTGGTGGGACCTCGTGCCTGACCGGACCGGCGGGCACGACGGTGCACGCGTGCGGACATTCCTCGTCGCCGACGAGGGCGCGCTCCCGGCCGTGCTGTACCAGATCCCCGTCGTCGAGCGGGCGACCGAGACCGTCGACACCGCCCCCGAGCACATCATCGGCAGCCCCGAGCCGGGCAGCACCTTCATCGACGGTCCCTTCGACGATGCGTACGCCCAGGCGCTGCTGTCCCTCGTCGAACGCGGCGGGGTCGCAGACGGACCGCAGACCACCGCCACTGGACACCCCGCCCCGGCAGCCGGCCCCGCCGGGCGGCTGCGCGTCGCCCGCGTGGTCAGCGGCGAGCAGTCCAACACCTCACTGATCTACGAGGGCGACGGCATCCCGGTCATCTGCAAGGTCTACCGTCAGCTGCACGCCGGCCTGAACCCCGACATCGAGCTGCAGGAGGCCCTCGCGGCCACCGGGTCGGCCCGCGTCCCGACGCCGATCGGGTGGATCGAGGGCTCGTGGCCCGACCTGTCGACCGCACACGGCGCGGTGCACGGCTCGCTCGCGTTCGCACAGGAGTTCCTCCCCGGCGTCGAGGACGCGTGGCGAGTGGCCCTCCTTGCGGCCGCGCGCGGCAAGGACTTCCGCGCCCAGGCCTACGCACTCGGCGCCGCCACCGCCGATGTGCACCGCGGCCTCGCCGGCTGCTTCCCGACGCACGCCGCCACCGCCGCGGACCGCGACGCCACGGCGGCGGCCTGGGAGCGCCGCCTGGCGATCGCCATCGCCGAGGTCCCCGACCTCGCGGCGCAGCGCGACGCGATCGAGACGGTGTATCGCCGGGCGATGGATGTGCCGTGGCCTCCGCTGCAGCGCATCCACGGCGACTACCACCTCGGACAGGTCCTCCACGCACCGGGCCGCGGCTGGGTCCTCGTCGACTTCGAGGGCGAGCCGCTGCGGCCCATGGGAGAGCGGGTGCAACCCGATCTCGCGCTGCGCGACGTCGCGGGCATGCTCCGGTCGTTCGACTATGTCGCCGGGTCCCTGCGGCTCGACGAGCCCGACCGCTCCCCCGAGGCCGTCCGGGACTGGGCGGGGGCCGCACGCGCGGCGTTCGTCGACGGCTACGGGGCCACGGCGGGCACAGACCTCGACCCGCGGCATCCCCTCCTCGCCGCGCTCGAACTCGACAAGGCGGTGTACGAGGCGATCTACGAGGCGCGCAACCGGCCCACGTGGGTCGCGATCCCCCTCAGTGCCGTGGCGCGGCTGGTCGAACGGCCTGCACCGGTCGGCTGACGGAGCCGCGTCGGCTCACGCCTCGTCGTCGAGGTCGGCCTCGTCGTCGGGCTCGTCGTCCTCCTCGTCGGCGACCGAGCGGGCGTACCAGCGCTCCCAGTCGTCCATGAGGCGCTGCACGGCGGTCTCGAAGCGGGCGGTGGCCGCTCCCGGGGCGGTGTCTCCGAAGTAGTGGGTCACCCACCGCTCCAGCCGTGCCACCGCGTCAGGATCGCCGAGCACGCGCTCGGTCTCCGCGACGATCTCGGGCGCGGAGGCGGCATCCAGCCATTCGCACGCAGACAGGTAGCCGTGCGTGTCGATCGCCGCCGCCGGATCCACGGGACGGGTGATGAGCAGTGGCCGGTCGGCGGCGAGGCGGTCGTAGACCATGGCCGAGATGTCGACGATGGCGACGTCGGCGGCGGCCAGCTGCCAGCCGAGATCGGGTCCGTTGTCGAACACGTGCCGCGCCGCAGGATCGGCGGCGTTCGCCGCAGCGATGGCGGCGATGATGCGCTTGTTCGCGGCGCCGTACTCCGGATTGACGACACCCGATCGCGGGTGCGGCCGGTAGACCACGCGGTGCTGACCCGTCGCGAGCAGCGCCGACACCAGCGCTTCACCGTGCGTGACGATCGAGCCGTAGTGCGCCGAGGGGCGGTCGCCCTCCCACGTCGGGGCGTACAGCACCACGGTCCGCTCATCGGGCGTGTACGGCAGCGTGCCTGAGTAGTGGTCGGCCTGCGGGCGACCGATGTCGATCGTGCGGCGGTCGATGTCGTAGTCCCACAGCACGCGCTCGAGACGCTCGCGGGCGGCATCCCCCGCGATCATCGCGTAGTCGTACGCCTTGTACTGGTTCGTGGTCATGTACATCTTGTCGGACTCGCCGTGGTTGATGAACACGTGCCAGCGACGGCCGTAGCGGAACATCTGGAAGTTGCGGGTGTTCTGGTTGACGTACAGCACCAGGCGGATGTCCTGCTTGGCGATGAACCGCTCCAGGTCCCGCACGGTGGGCACGAATGCCACGGGCAGCGCGCCGTCGGCCAGGAGCGCCTCGGCACCCGTCGCCGCGCGGCTCAGCACGACGACCGGCCACTTCTTCGCGAGACCCGCGAGCGGCTTGTACCACTGCCGCATCTGGTACATGTTGACCGCGCCGTCGGCGAAGTACACGGCCACCCGGTAGTGGAACGGGGGATGCTGCGGCCCCGACGCCAGCGTCCGGCGGACGTCGATGACAGCCGAGCGATTGCGCACGGCCTTGCGCACGAGCGCGATCGCCTTCTTCACATCCGAGACCAGACCCACGCGTCCAGCCTATCGACCGGCGCGCATGACATGATCGACCAGTGCAGGACGAGCAACACGGACGCAGGGACGCTCCGATCCCCCCTCCCGGCGCCGGCGTGAGCTTCGTGATGCCGGTGCTCAACGAGCGCGCCTATCTGCGCCGCGCCGTCGAGACCGTGCTGGCGCAGGACATCGACGCGCCGACCGAGCTGATCCTCGCTCTCGGTCCGTCGGGCGACGGTACGACCGAGCTCGCCCACGAGCTGGCGCGCGGCGACGCCCGCATCGTGCTCGTCGACAACCCGGCGGCCGACATCCCGGTCGGGCTCAATCTGGCCATCCGGACCGGCCGGTACCCGACCGTCATCCGCGTCGACGCGCACTCCGAGCTCGATCCGTCGTACGCGCGGAGCGCGCTGGAGACCCTCGCCCGCGTGCGCGCGGCGAACGTCGGCGGCGTCATGCACGCCGACGGCCGGACGCCGTTCCAGCGAGCGGTGGCGCGCGCGTACAACTCGCCCATCGGACTGGGCGGCGGCGCATACCACGGTGGGACGCACGAGGGCGAGGCCGAGTCCGCCTACCTCGGCGTGATGCGCCGCGACGTGCTCGAAGAGGTCGGTCTGTTCGACGAGAGCATCCGCCGCGGCGAGGACTGGGAGCTGAACCTGCGGATCCGCCGCGCCGGGTACCGCGTGTGGTTCGATCCGTCCCTGTCGGTCACGTACTGGCCGCGCGAGAGCTGGGCACGCCTCGTGCGCCAGTTCGCGGCGACGGGGCGGTGGCGCGGCGAGCTCGTGCGCCGGTTCGGGCGCGGCAACTCGCTGCGGTTCTTCGCACCGCCGGCGCTCGTGCTCACGATCCTGCTGGCGCTCGTCGTCGCGGTTTTGCAGCTGACGGGGGCGCTGACCGGCTGGTGGTCGGTCGCGGCATCCCTCGTGTACCTGCCGGTCGCCGCCTACGCGGTCCTGATCCTCGCGGTGGCGCTCGGTTCGGGCGGCGGTCACGGCTGGCGCGACAAGCTGTGGTCAGCAGCCGTGCTGCCCTCGATGCACCTGTCGTGGGGCTGGGGCTTCCTGGGCGGGGTGATCGGGGGCGCCCGAGACACGGTCGACACGTCGCGCCTCGGCAGCCGCAACACACCGCTGCCCTGACCGGTCGCGGCGGGCACACCCCAGGCGTCAGGCGCGGATGAACCCCTGGTCGAGGATGCGGGCGACCACCCGCTCTGCGGCATGGCCGTCGTCGCGCGCGTTGAACTTCGCCTGCCACTCGCGGTAGCGCTCGGCGTGCGCCGCCGCGTCGTCCGCGGCGAGCGCAGCGACGAGCTCCTCCTGCGAGCGCACCATCGCGCCGGGCGCGTGCGCGGCGAGGTCGAAGTAGAAGCCGCGCAGTTCGCCGCGGTAGTGCTCCATGTCGGGCACGAGGAAGTACATCGGCTTGCCGGTCACCGAGAAGTCGAACATGACCGACGAGTAGTCGGTGATGAGCGCGTCTGCCGCCAGCAGCAGCAGCGACGTGTCGGGGAACCCGGTGACGTCGACGACGCGCGGGCCCTCGGCGTCGCGTCCGGGCAGGAGCGTCCGGGAGTGGCCGCGCACCAGCACGACCGCATCGGTGGCGGCCGCGAGCGCGGCCGGGTCGACGAAGTCGACGATCTGGTCCCGGTCGTCGCGCCACGTCGGCGCGTACAGCAGCACGCGTTCGTCGGCGCGGATGCCGAGCGCCGCCCGCGTCGCCGCGCCGTCGCCGGTCGTCAGGATGTCGTTGCGGGGGTACCCCTCGACCCACACCGGTCGCGTGAGGAACGCGTAGGCCTTGCCGAGGATGCGCGCCGCGTACGGGTTCTGTGCGAGCAGCACGTTCCACCGTCGCGATTCGCGCACGACGGCGGCCATGCGCCGAGGGTCGAATCCGGGCCGGTGCAGGGCGAGGCGCTTGAGCGGCGTGCCGTGCCACGTCTGCAGCACGATCTGCCCGCGCCGGCGCGCGAACCGCCGCCGGAGCCAGTCGTTCACGACGAGCAGGCGGGCCGCGCCACGGGCGCGCCACCACTCCGGGCTGCCCTCGACGACCGCGACCGCCCCGTCGGGCACCGCGACCGACAGGTCGACGACGCTCCAGTAGCGGGTGACCTGCGGGGCACGCCGCGCGAGCTCGCGGTCGATCGCGAGCGGGTTGCAGCTCGCGTTGCGGCCGTAGAAGCTCTCGAAGAACACCGCGTTCTCGAACCCCGAGGCGGGGCGGGTGGCGTAGCGGCGCTCGAGGGCGTCCTGCCCCTCGCCGGAGTCGTAGGCGGGGTCGATCGGGGGTCCGACCTCGAGCCGGCCGCCGTCGAGCGCGGCCCGCAGCGTCCCCAGCTGCGTCAGCGGCACCGTCTCGGACACGGGGATGCCGCGGCCTCCGGCATCCACGATCCGCAGCTCGTACGCCCCCGAGGGCAGCGGCAGCTGCGGTCCGCCCCAGCGCGCGGCGCGCAGCGGAAGCACCGCACGCCAGGTCTTGCCACGACCGGTGATGCGGGCCGACACCCGCGCGCGAGCACCGACGAGGTCGACCGAGGCCGGCCGCTCCCCCTCGCCCGAGAGCACCAGCGCGGGGCCCTCGTCGGTCGTGAAGCGCGCCTCGGTCATCGGGTTCCTTCCCTCGGGCGGGCGTGGGCCGTCCCAGCCAGAATGGCAAGGTACACCCTCTCGGCGTTGCGGCCGTCGCGGTGCGCGTGGACACGCGCACTGAGCTCGCGGGAGCGGGCGGTGCGCCGCTCCCGCTCGGCCTCGTCGGCCAGGAGCGCGTCGAGCTGGGCGACTGCCCCGGTCCAGTCCTGGCTCCAGTCGTCGCCCGCGACGTCGCGATAGGCGCCGTAGAAGCCGCGGCGTCGCGCGTACTCTTCGACGTCGGGCGCGAGGAAGAGCGTCGGGAGCGGCAAGAGCGCCGCGTCGAAGGCGAGCGACGAGTAGTCGGTGACCAGGGCGTCCATGCCCGGCAGCAACGGCGTCACGTCCGAGACGAGGTCGCTGCCGAGGGACTGCACGCGGTCCGTCGCGAACGGGGGCGTGTACTCCCCCGCCCCCAGCGGATGCGAGCGCACCAGCAGCGTCGCGTCGTGCCGCGTGAGCACGTCGACGATGCGTGTCCACTCGTCGGCCGTGGGCACGGCGGGGTCGGCCGCGCCGTCGCGCCAGGTCGGCGCGTACAGCACCAGGCGGCTCGCCGGGTCGAGTCGTGGCACGGCGTGACCGATCGCAGCGCGCGCCGTGACGCGGCGGTCGGCGGCGGCGCCCTGCGACAGCACGTCCACGCGGGGGTCGCCGGTGACCGGCACGGCGGTGTCGGGCAGGGCGAATGCGGACTCCAGCCGTCCGCGGACGAGATGGGATGCCGCCGGCAGCACCCGGATGCGGCGTGCGGCGGCCCGGTACATGGTGCGCAGCAGCCCGCGCAGCACCGGCGCCAGCGGGGTACCGGCGACGACGCCCGGCACGCGCAGCGTCTCGGGCGAGTCGAGCCCGATCCGCTTGAGCGGGATGCCGTGCCACAGCTGCACGACGAAGGCCCCCGTCACCGCGTACCGGTTGACGTCGCCGAAGCCGTGGGTGACGACGATCACGCGCGCCCGTGCGGTGCGCCACAGCCCGCGCCACGAGTTCTTGCGGACCGTCGGGATGCCGCGGGCGGCGGCATCCCGCGCCTCGCGGTCGGAGGCGACCAGCCAGACGGCCGGAGGAGCATCTGCCGCCATGGCGTCCCACAGTGCGAGCGCGCCGTCGCCGATGCCGACGGCGCATCCGAACACCCATTCGTCGCGCGAGCGTGGGACGACGAGGGTGAGGAGGCGGCCTGCGGCGTACAGCGGGATCGTCGCGAGCTTTCGGGCGTTCCCCGCGCCGAACGAGAAGGACGCCATCGTGCGAGCCTATCCTGCTCGCACGATGGCGTCCCGAGGGGTGTGGATGACTACTGCTCCAGCGTCCCGAGCGTGACCTCGACCGTCTGCGCCTTGCCGTCGCGCACGTACGTGACCTTCGCCGTGCTGCCGGCCGCCGCGGCGCGAACCTGCGCCGTGAGGTCGGTCGCGTCGGTGACGGGCACGCCGTTGAAGGCCGTGACGATGTCGCCCTCCTGCAGGCCCGCCGCAGCGGCAGCGCCGCCGTCGGTGACCTCGGCGATGTAGGCGCCCGTGATCGTGGCGCCCTCGACGGATGCCGCGGCCCGGACGCTCGCGCCCAGCAGGCCGTGCGTGGCCTCGCCGTTGTCGATGATCTCGTCCGTGATGCGCTTGACGATGTCGGACGGGATCGAGAAGCCGACGCCGATCGAGCCCGAACCGTCGGACGAGGATCCGCCGGCGGTCGCGATCGCGACGTTGACGCCGATGAGCTTGCCGTCGGCGTCGACCAGCGCGCCGCCCGAGTTGCCCGGGTTGATCGCGGCGTCGGTCTGGATCACCGCGATCGAGATCGTGTCGGTCGCGGACTGCTGCTGGTTCTGGCCCTGGCCGAAGTCGAACTGGAACGGCGCCTCCTGGCCGTTCTGGTCCTGCTGCGACTGGTCCTGGTCGCCGCTGTCGGGCGCTGCCGACGACGCGATCGAGATCGAGCGGTTCAGCGCGCTCACGATTCCCTCGGTGACGGAGTTCGCCAGCCCCAGCGGGGCGCCGACGGCGACCGTGGTGTCGCCGACGTTCAGCTTGCTGGAGTCGCCGAACTCGATCGGGGTGAGGCCCGAGGCATCCTTCAGCTTGATGACCGCGAGGTCGTACGTGGGGTCGGTGCCGACCACCTCGGCGTCGTACACCTTGCCGTCGGAGGTCGTCACGCGGATCGTCGCGTCGCCGGTCGCGCCGTCGAGCGTCACCACGTGCGTGTTGGTGGCGATGTAGCCGTCGGCGGTGAGCACGACGCCCGAGCCGGTCCCGGCCGCCGACGAGCTGCTCGCCTCGATCGTCACGACGCTCGGGACGACCTTCGCGGCGATGCCCGTGGTCTGGTTGACGCGGCCGGAGTCGTTGACGACGACCGTCTGCGGGCTCGCATCGGCCGTCGACGACGTGGCGGGGGCGAACCAGTTGACGCCCGCGTACGCGCCGCCGAGACCGGCTGCGCCGCCGACGATCGCCGCGGCCACGATGAGGCCGACGACCTTGCCGGCACCCGAGGACTTCTTGGTCGCCGGGGGTGCGGTCGTGGTCGGGACGGCGCCGGTCGGACCGCCGATGGGCAGCGTCGGCTGCGCGTCGGCCGCCGCGGCGCCGAACGACGCGCCGGGCGTGCCCGGGGCGGGCTGTCCCGCGTAGGACTGGGGGTAGGGGGCCGGCTGGCCGGCGTACCCCTGCGGACGTGCGTAGGCGTGAGCGCCGGCCGGGTAGCCGGCGGGCGGCAGGGGCTGCGCGGGCGGCGTGTGCTGCGCGGGCGCTGCCGGCTGCACCGGCGGCGTGAACTGCGCGGGCGCGGCAGGCGCGACCGGCTGCGTCGGGGCGGCAGCCTGCGGTGCCTGCGCGGCGGGCGCGACCGGCTGCACCGGCGCGGCGGGCTGCGCGGTCGGGGCCGGCTGGGCTGCGGCGGGCTGCACCGGCGCGGCGGGGGCAGCGGCGGGCTGTGCGGCGGCGGGCGCCGGTGCGTCCTGCGAAGCCGCGGCCTCCGCGGCGGGCTGCGACGGCGCCGACGGCGAGGCGGGCTCAGCCGCAGGAACCGGCGGGACGGCGGGGGTCTGGTCTTCCGGGCGGTCGCCCTGGATGTCGCTCATGGTTGCTCCTTCTGCCAAGCACTCACCACTGTGCCCACCGATGCTGTGTGTTTCTTATGTCGAGAGTGGGACTCGCCTATGCAACGGGGATGAGCACGCCCGGTACGGTGAAGCGATGCGACAGATCCCCGGAGCGTGGCACCGCACCGCAGCCGGTGCCGGACTCGTCGGTGCCGACGGCGCGATCCGCCCCACCATCTTCGCCGAGATGTCGGCGCTCGCGGCACGCACCGGCGCGATCAATCTCGGCCAGGGCTTCCCCGACGAGGACGGCCCCGCCGAGGTGCTGGAAGCAGCCCGTGCGGCCATCGCGAACGGCGTCAACCAGTACCCGCCGGGTCGCGGCATCCCGGATCTGCTGGCGGCGATCGCCGAGCACCAGGAGCGCTTCTACGGGCTGCGTCTCGATCCCGCGCGGGACGTGATCGTCACCGCCGGGGCGACCGAGGCGCTCGCGGCGGCGCTGCTGGCACTCGTCGACGGCCCCGACGACGAGGTCGTCGTGTTCGAGCCGTTCTACGACTCCTACGCGGCCGTGGTGGCCCTCTCCGGTGCGCGGCTGGTCACGGTGCCGCTGCGGTGGCCCGACTTCCAGCCCGACCTCGACGACCTCCGCGCGGCGGTGACCGACCGCACGCGCGTGATCCTCGTGAACGACCCCCACAACCCCACCGGGGCCGTGTTCTCGGCCGACGTGCGCGACGAGGTGGTGCGGCTGGCCGAACGGCACGACGCCGTGATCCTCACCGACGAGGTGTACGAGCATCTCGTGTTCGACACGCCGCACGTGCCGATCGCCACGCTCCCCGGTGCGTGGGAGCGCACGCTCACCATCTCCTCCGGCGGCAAGACGTTCTCGACGACAGGCTGGAAGATCGGCTGGATCAGCGGACCCGCCGACCTCGTGGACGCCGTGCTCGCCGTCAAGCAGTTCCTCACGTACGTGAACGGCAGCCCGTTCCAGCCCGCGATCGCGACAGGACTGCGCCTCCCCGACACGTTCTTCGCCGGCATCGCCGCGACGCTGCGCGCCAAGCGCGACCTGCTGGGGGCCGGCCTGCGCAGCGCGGGCTTCGACGTGTCGACCCCCGCGGGCTCGTACTTCACGGTCGCCGATGCGCGTGCGCTCGGAGCGGTGGATGCCGCGGCCTTCTGCCGCGCACTGCCCGAGCGTGCGGGGGTCGTTGCGATCCCGCTCACCGCCTTCGTGACGCCGGCTCGCCGCGACGACTACGCGACCCTGGTGCGGTTCGCGGCGTGCAAGCGCGTCGAGGTGCTCGAGGAGGCGGCATCCCGGCTCTCGCGGATGGACTGAGCCGCGGCCTCAGCGCGGTTCGACGCGGAAGCGACGCAGCGCCAGCGCGGGATTGACCCGCCGCACGCGGGCGATGGCGCCGACGTCGACATACGCGACGGCGACGTCCGTGGCCGTGCCGACCGCGGCGAGCTCCACCCCCTGCGGATCGACCACGAGCGAGTTGCCGACCCCGAGGGGCGGCGGGTGGTCCGCCGCGGCGACGAACACGGTGTTCTCGATGGCCCGCGCGTGCAGCAGCGTGCGCCAGTGGTGCTCCTTGAGCGGCCCGCGCACCCATTCGGCGGGCACCAGCAGCACGTCGGCACCAGCGTCGACGAGCTGTCGGCCCACCTCGGGGAATCGCAGGTCGTAGCACGTCATGAGCCCGAAGCGCAGGCCGCCCGCGTCGAAGGTGAGGGGTGCGTCCGGCTCCCCCGCCTCGACCCAGTCGGACTCGCGCTGGCCGAACGCGTCGTACAGGTGCAGCTTGCGGTAGTGGGCTCGCAGTCCCTCACCGTCGACGGCGACGACGGTGTTGCGCACCCGGCGTCCGTCACCTGCCCGCTCCAGCAGTCCCGCGACGACGACGACATCGTGCTCGCGGGCGATCTCGGTCAGCCGCTGCACGAACGGCCCGTCCAGCTCCTGCGCGTTCTCGGCCAGGCTCTGGTCGAACGGGTCCACGAAGTAGCTGGAGTACTCGGGCAGCACGACCAGCCGCGCTCCGCGAATGGATGCCGTCGCCACGAGCTGCGCGACGGCGTCGAGGTTGGCGGCGGCGTCGGCCGTCGGCGCGAACTGCGCCACCGCGATCGCGAACGTGTCGGTCATCGCCGCTCTCCGATCTCGCGCGCCCGGACGCGGATGATCCCCGGGACCACCACCCACAGCGTGACGATGATCGCCGCGAGCAGCAGGATCGACCACCAGAAGGTCGATCCGCCGACGACGACGTCGAACACGAACGCGACGACGCCCACGATGAGCACGGCGACCGTGATGAGCGCGATCACGAGCGCCAGGTGGCCGTAGCGGACGACGGCGGGCTTCACGCCGTGCTGGAAGACCGCGCGGTGCAGCGCGACCGGCGCGAGCGCCACGATCGAGCTGAGCGCCGCGAGCACGACGAGTGCCAGGTAGGCCGTCCGCTGCGGATCGGACAGCTGCGAGAAGGCGGGCTGGAAGGCCAGGGCGAGCAGGAAGCCGGTGAGGATCTGCGTGCCGGTCTGCAGCACGCGCAGCTCCTGCAGCACCTCGCTCCAGTTGCGATCGGCACGCTCCGCCGGGCTCTCGTCGCGACCGTCGACGCGGTCGTCTTCGGGATTGTGGCGGGGGTCCTCCGGCATGCGTTCATCCTGACGCGGACCGCGCGCGCGGGGCAACCCATCCGGCCCCGTGGTTCGAGGCACTCAAAACGCGTGCTAGGCTATTCCTTGTGCCGCGGGGTGGAGCAGCTCGGTAGCTCGCTGGGCTCATAACCCAGAGGTCGCAGGTTCAAATCCTGTCCCCGCAACAAAGAAGGCCCCTTGATCAGGGAAATCTGATCAAGGGGCCTTTCACATCCGCCCGCCGCCCCGCCATTCTCGCACCGGTCGGATGACCGCCCACGGGGAGCAGGTCAGACGGCGGGATCCATCGTCGCGGCGAGATCGTCGAGGAATCGGGAGATGATCGCCAACGCGTCCTCGTCGTAGCGCAGCGTCATGTCCCGCATCGCGCGGAGCCGTTCCCCGAAGATGCGGAAGAACGCCAGGCGCGCCTCGTCGGTGAGCACCACCACCCGTCCCCGCCGATCGCTCGGATGCGCGCGCCGCATGACGTGCCCCGACTCCTCCAGTCGATCGAGCAGCTTCGTGGTCGACGCCGTGGAGATCCGCAGGTGCTGAGCGATGTCGCGGGGGCTGACGGACAGGCCCTTCTGCTCGCGGATGATCAGCAGGCGCAGCGCGGCGACGTCCGTCGCGTTCATGTCCATGTCGCCCTTCATGCCGCTGTGCATGCGCTCCATGGCATCGCTCATGGCGCGGATCGACGTGAGCACGCGCATCACAGCGTGATCGTGCTCCGTCTGCGGCAACCAGCGTTCGGACATCGTGGACGTTCCCTCCCAACCGTTGTAGCATCGCACACATGAGATCGCTAGCTAAACTAGCGATTGGGAGGAGATGCAGAGATGACCGACACCGATCACGTGGTGCTGCTGGACGATGCCGGGAACCCGATCGGAACCGCCCCCAAGTCCACCGTGCACGGCGCCGACACAGCTCTGCACCTCGCGTTCTCCTGCCACGTGCTGAACCGTGACGGTCAGGTGCTCGTCACCCGACGGGCGCTCGCGAAGCGGACCTGGCCCGGCGTCTGGACCAACTCGTTCTGCGGGCACCCGCGCCCCGCAGAGCCGGTGGCCACCGCGGTGCACCGCCACGCCGACTCTGAGCTCGGCCTCGTGCTGTCCGACCTGGAGCTCGCCCTGCCGCTGTTCCGCTACCGCGCGACCGACAGCGCCGGCATCGTCGAGCACGAGGTCTGCCCCGTCTACACGGCGTACACCGACGAAGAGCCGCGACTGAACCCCCGCGAGGTCATGGACGCCCGCTGGGTCGACCCCGAAGACCTGGCCGCATCCCTGGTGGCGACGCCGTGGGCGTTCTCCCCCTGGCTCGTGCTGCAGGCCGAGCACCTGCACCTGTTCGACGGGGCCGAACCCCGGCGGTGGGCGTCGTGATCGCGGCGGATCCCGCCGTCGCGACGGCGATCGACGGCTCGCTCGCCCGCGTGCGCGAACGCGCAGAAGGACTGGGTGACGGCTTCGTCGCACTCGCCGCCGCCATCGGCCGCGCGGCCCACGGCGGCAAGCGATTCCGGCCCGCCCTCGTCACGGCCGCGTTCACGGCGTTCGACGGCCACGAGTCCCAGCGACCGTCCGTGCTCTCGGTCGCCGCCGCATTCGAGCTGCTGCACACGGCTTTCGTCGTGCACGACGACGTCATCGACCACGACATCGAGCGACGCGGGGTGCCGAACATCGGCGGGGAGTTCCGTGCCCGAGGAATCGAGGCCGGCGCCGACGCGGCCGGAGCGGCGGTGCTCGGGGACGCGGCCGGAATCCTCGCCGGCGACCTCCTCCTGCACGAGGCGTTCCGCCTGGTCGCCA
This sequence comes from Microbacterium sp. NPDC058389, assembly GCF_042722305.1. Taxonomy (NCBI): domain Bacteria; kingdom Bacillati; phylum Actinomycetota; class Actinomycetes; order Micrococcales; family Microbacteriaceae; genus Microbacterium; species Microbacterium sp. NPDC058389. The sequence continues at coordinate 41,789 of NZ_JBHXJQ010000001.1, read as the reverse complement.
TGGCCCCCACCGACGCCGCGACCAAGGACCGCCTGCTCGGGCTGCTGGACGATGCCATCGTGGTATCGGCCGCCGGCGAGCTCGCCGACGTCGAGAACGCCGTGTCGGCGTCCTCCCCCACCCGTGACGCGACCCTCAGCACCGCGTTCCGCAAGACCGCGGTCTACTCGTTCCGGGCGCCGCTGCAGGCGGGAGCGCTGCTGGCCGGCGCCGACGCACCGGCGCTCCGCGTGCTCGGCGACCTCGGCGGGCGGCTGGGACTCGCCTTCCAGCTGGTGGACGACCTCATCGGCGCGTTCGGCAGCACCGCACAGACCGGACGCGACAGCGGACCTGACCTGCGCGAGGCCAAGCGGACCCCCCTCATCGCGCTCGCCCACGAGTCGGGTGCCGCGCCGAGCGTCGACGCCGCGCTGGCGCTGGCCGCCACGGGACCCGTGGCAGTCCGGGAGGCGCAGCTCATCCTCGCCGGAAGCGGCGCGCGCGCCCGGCTGGCGGGCCTGATCGCCGAGACCCTCGACGGGGTTCGGGCCGGGTCGCGCGACCAGACCCTGCCGTCCCCGGCCGGCGACCTGCTGCGCGGCCTCGCCGACGAGATCGATCGAAGGATCCCGTGAACACTCCCGCCTCGCAGATCGCCACCGGCCTCGCCCTCTACGACAGGACGGCGATGGATGCCGCGGCCGCTGTCATCGCGCGGTACTCGACCTCGTTCGGCCTGGCGTGCCGGCTGCTCGGCCCGCGGCCGCGGCCGCACGTGCGCAACGTGTACGCGCTGGCACGCGTCGCCGACGAGATCGTCGACGGCCCCGCCTGGGAGGCCGGGCTCTCGGCCGAACAGGCTGCGGGGGTGCTCGACCGACTGGAGGAGGAGTGCCTCGCGGCCATCGACCAGGGGTTCAGCGGCAATCTCGTCCTGCACGCGTTCGCCCGCACGGCGAGGGAGTGCGGGATCGGGCCCGACCTCGTCGGCCCCTTCTTCGCGTCGATGCGCGTCGACCTGCAGGTGAGCCGGCACGACACGGCATCGCACGACACGTACGTCTACGGCTCAGCCGAGGTGATCGGGCTGATGTGCCTGCAGGTCTTCGTGAACGCCGGGGCGCGGCATCCCGTCACTCCCTCGCCGGAGCTCGCCGACGGCGCCCGGCGACTGGGCGCGGCGTTCCAGGAGGTCAACTTCCTGCGCGATCTGCAGGACGACCGCGCGCGCCTCGGTCGCGACTACCTGGATCTCGCGTCGCCCGGGGATCGGGCGGCGGTGCTCGACCGCATCGACCGCGACCTGGCCGCCGCCGCGCGGGTGATCCCCGACCTGCCCGCCGACTGCCGCCGGGCCGTCACCGCCGCGCACGACCTGTTCGCCGAGCTGGCCGCGCGGCTGCGGGCGACGCCGCACGACGAGACGCGCGTGCGCGTCCCCGACGCCGTGAAGGCGCGCCTGGCGATGCGGGCGATGCTGGGCTTCGCGCCCCGTGGAGCCCACGCGTGAGCGCGGGCGGTGGAACCCGCCGGGCGGTCGTCATCGGAGGCGGGATCGCCGGCCTCGCCACAGCGGCCCTCCTCGCGCGCGACGACTGGGACGTCACGGTGCTGGAGGCCCGCGACGAGCTGGGCGGCCGGGCGGGGACGTGGGAGCACGACGGCTTCCGCTTCGACACCGGGCCGAGCTGGTACCTCATGCCCGAGGTGTTCGACCACTTCTTCGGCCTCCTCGGGACCTCCGCGCAGGCCGAGCTGGACCTCGTGCCCCTCGACCCCGCGTACCGCGTGTACTCCGACCCCTCGACCGGTTTGTCGCCGCTCGACGTGCGCTCGGGCCGGAGGAACGCCACCGCCCTGTTCGAGGGCGTCGAGCCGGGCGCGGGCGCGCGCCTGGACGACTACCTCGACTCCGCGGCCGACGCCTACGACCTGGCCGTCACACGGTTCCTCTACGACACGTACGAGACGACGGCGGGGCTGCGCGATCCCGCGCTCCTGCGGCGGACGCCGCGCCTCGCGCCGCTGCTCACGCGGAGCCTCGCGCGCCATGTCGAGACCAGGTTCGCCGATCCGCGTCTGCGACAGATCCTCGAGTACCCCGCCGTGTTCCTCGGCGGCTCGCCGTACGGCGTCCCGAGCCTGTACCACCTCATGAGCCACCTCGACCTGGACGAGCACGTGCTGTATCCGCGCGGCGGGTTCATCGAGGTCATCCGCGCCGTGGCACGCCTGGCCGAGGCATCCGGGGTCCGCATCGAGACCGGCGCGCGTGTGACCGCGATCCTCGCCGAAGCCGGCCGGGTCGCCGGCGTCGAGCTGGCCGGAGGCCGCCGCCTGGCCGCCGACCTCGTCGTGTCGGCAGCGGACCTGCACGCCACCGAGACGACGCTGCTCCCGCGCGAACTGCAGACCTACCCCGAGGAGTGGTGGCGCACGCGGACGCCGAGCCCGGGCGCGCTCCTGCTGATGCTCGGCGTCGAAGGCGCCCTCCCTCAGCTCGCCCACCACACGCTGCTGTTCGCGGAGGAGTGGCGCGCGAACTTCCGCGACATCTTCGGGCCCCGTCCTCGCATCCCCGATCCGGCGTCGCTGTATGTGTGCCGGCCGAGCGCCACCGACCCAGGCGTCGCGCCGCCCGGCCATGAGAACCTGTTCGTCCTCGTGCCGGTGCCTGCCGACCCCGGCCTCGGCCGTGGCGGCGTCGACGGCGCGGGCGACGCCTCCGTCGAGGCGGCCGCCGATCGCGTGATCGCGCAGCTGTCGGAGTGGTGCGGCATCCCCGACCTCGCCGAGCGCATCGTCGTGCGCCGCACCGTCGCCCCGGGCGACTTCGCCGCCGACCTCGGCGCATGGCGCGGCAACGCCCTCGGCCTCGCGCACACCCTGCGGCAGAGCGCGATGTTCCGTCCGCGCAACGTGTCGCGCCGAGTGGAGGGCCTCGCCTACGTCGGCGCCTCGACGCTTCCCGGAATCGGGCTGCCGATGTGCCTCATCTCGGCGGAACTCGTGCTCAAGCGGCTGCGTGGCGACCGCTCCCCCGGCCCGCTCGCCGAGAACGCGCGGGTGTGACGTGCCCGGCGTGTACCTGCTCGCGATCCTCGTGAGCGCCGCCGGGGTGGCGCTCCTCGACCGGCGGTGGCGCCTCGCAGCCTGGGCCGCCCCGGGCCGCACGGCCGCCGCCGTGGGCATCGGCACCGTCTTCTTCCTCCTGTGCGACCTGGCCGGCATCGCCGCGGGCGTCTTCGTGAAGGGCGGGAGCCCGCTGCTGCTGGGCTTCGACCTAGCGCCCCACCTGCCCGTCGAGGAGCCCGTGTTCCTGGCCTTCCTCTGCTACCTCGCTCTCGTGACGTGGGCGGGCGCGCTGCGGGCGCTCGCGCGGCGGAGGGGTGCCGTCACGCCCCGGCAGGAGGCGCGCAGATGACCTACGCCCTCGTTCTCGCCCCGTTCCTCGCGGCCACCGCCCTCGCGGTGGCGCTCACGGTGCGCCGCGCCCGCTTCGGACACCGGATGGCGGCGTCGGGCGTGGCTGCCGGCATCCTCATCCTCCTCACGGCCGTCTTCGACAACGTCATGATCGCCGTCGGACTGTTCACCTATCCCGACGGGCTCATCTCGGGGCTGCGCATCGGTCTCGCGCCTGTCGAGGACTTCGCGTACCCGCTCTGCGCGGCGTTCCTGGTGCCGGCGGTGTTCACGCTGCTCACGCCGGTCCGCCGCGATGCCGCGGAGGCGAGCCGATGACCGTCGCCGAGCCGCTGCGCGCAGGCGCCGTCGCACGCCGGCTGCTCGTGTCGTCACGACCGGTGAGCTGGATCAACACGGCCTATCCGTTCGCCGCCGCGTACCTGATGACGACGCGGCAGGTCGACATCGTGCTGATCGTCGGCACCCTGTTCTTCCTGATTCCCTACAACCTCGCGATGTACGGGATCAACGACGTCTTCGACTACGAGTCGGACCTGCGCAATCCGCGCAAGGGCGGCGCCCACGGCGCCGTGCTCGACCGGCGCCTGCATCGGGTCACCCTCATCGCGTCGGGTCTGGCGTGCCTGCCGTTCGTCGTCTTCCTCGTCGTCGTGGGTTCTCCCGCATCGTGGGCGGTGCTGGCGGGGAGCCTGTTCTTCGTCGTGTTCTACAGCGCGCCGCCGCTGCGGCTGAAGGAGCGGCCGTTCCTGGATTCGCTGACCAGCAGCATCCACTTCTTCTCCCCGGCCGTGTACGGCCTGGTGCTCGCGGGTGCGGCCTGGACGTGGCAGCTCGCGGCCCTCCTCGCCGCCTTCGCGCTGTGGGGCATCGCGTCGCACGCATTCGGAGCCGTGCAGGACGTCGTCGCCGACCGCGAGGCCGGCATCGCCTCGATCGCGACCGTCCGCGGTGCGCGCTGGACCGTCCGCTTCGCGCTGTGCTGCTACGCGGCCGCCGGAGCCGCGATGTTCGCCACGTCGTGGCCGGGACCGCTCGCCGCCCTCCTCGCCGTGCCCTACCTCGTCACCGTGTGGCCGTATCGCGGGATCGCGGATGCCGACGCCTCGGCCGCGACCGCGGGCTGGGGCCGTTTCCTGTGGCTCAACCAGTTCACCGGGTTCGCCGTCACCCTGCTGCTCATCTGGTACGCGGCACTCACGTCATGATCGGCGCCACTCCCGGACGATGAAGGGCCGCCCGTCCGAAGACGAGCGGCCCTTCCTGGCATCGTGGCGCTCTTACTGCTCGCCCAGCTCGATGAGCTTCTGCACGGCCGCCGTGAGGCGGTCGTCGGCTTCGCCGTACGCGGCCCAGTCGCCCTTCTCCAGCGCCGCCTGGCGGTCGAGCATCGCCTGCTGCGCGTCCTGCAGGGCCTGCTGGTACGCGTCGGTCGGCTCGCTCGGCGTCGTCGGCGCGGGCGTCGGCTCCGGCGTCGGCTCGGGCGTGGGCGCGTTCGGATCCGTGGGCACGTCGGTGTCACCGGCGTCCGCCCCCGAATCGCCGCCGAACAGCACGTCGAGCGCCTCGTTCAGCGTGTCTTCGAACGCGACCTCGTTGCCGAACGAGACCAGCACCTTCTGCAGCGACGGGAAGCTCGTCGCACCGGACGACTGCACGAACACCGGCTGCACGTACAGGAGACCGCCACCCACAGGCAGAGTCAGCAGGTTGCCCTTCAGGACGTCCGAGTCTCCCTGTTTGAGCAGGTTCACGAACGACGACACCTCGGGTTGCGCGTCGAAGTTGTTCTGCACCTGTCCGGGACCGGGAACCGTCGTGTCGGCGCTGATCTCCAGCATCCTGAGCTTGCCGTAGTCGGAGCTCTTCTTGCCCGCCTCGCTTCCGGCGTTCGAGTCGACGGCCAGATAGCCCATCAGCACGTTCCTGCCCTCACCGGACGGGATGAACGACGTGAACATCGAGTACGTCGGGGCGTCCTGGCCGGGCATCTGCATCGTCAGGTAGTACGGCGGCTGCAGCTGCGTGTCGGCCTGCGGGTCGTTCGGCGTCTTCCACCGGTTGTCGCTCTGGTAGAACGAGCGCGCGTCGTCGACGTGGTAGACGCCGAGGATGGTGCGCTGCACCTTGAAGAGGTCGGTCGGGTACCGTACGTGGCTCATGAGCTCGGCCGACATCTCGCTGATCGGCTTGACCGTCGACGGGTACACCTTCTGCCACGACTTCAGCACCGGGTCCTTGTCGTCCCAGGCGTACAGCGTGACCTTGCCGTCGTAGGCGTCGACCGTGGCCTTGACCGAGTTGCGGATGTAGTTGATGTCGTCCAGCGCGAACCGGGGCGCGGGGTTGCTGGAGTCCGAGATCGCCGACGTGAGGCTCACCGTCGACGAGTACGGGTAGTTCGCGCTCAGCGTGTAGCCGTCGACGATCCAGACGATGCGCCCGTCGACCACCGACGGGTACGGGTCGTTGTCGAGCGTCAGGTACGGCGCCACCTTCTGCACGCGCTCCAGCGGGCTGCGGTCGTAGAGGATCTGCGAGTCCTCATTGACGTAGTCCGAGAACAGGATCTGCTCGGCCTGGAACTTCAGCGCGTAGATCAGACGGTTGAACACGTTGCCCAGGCTCGGTCCGCCGTTGCCCTCGAAGGTCGTCTTGGTCTCGTTGGACGAGTCGTCCTGACCCGACGGGTAGTCGAGCTCGATCGGGTCGGAGCCCTTCGGGCCGCCGACGATGGAGTACGTCGGCGAGTACTCGCCGAAGTAGACGCGGGGCTGGAAGTTCTCCTCGTCCGACAGGAAGCCCGTCGCAGGGATGCCGCGCTCGAGGAACACCGGGTTGCCGTCGACCGTGCGGTCGTTGCCCTTGGCCGCGACGATGCCGTAGCCGTGCGTGTAGACGACGGCGCTGTTCTGCCAGTCGTTCGCGACGCCCAACTGCTCGAGGTTGAGCTCGCGGACGGACACCACCGTGTCCTGCGACGTGCCGTCGATGTCGTAGCGGTCGACGTCGAGCGGGTCGGCGAACTGGTAGTACGACCGGTACTGCTCGAGCTGGCGCACGGTCGGCGACACGATCGCGGGGTCCATCACGCGGATCTGCGCGGTCGTGCCGGCGTCCTCGCGCAGCTGACCCGCCTCGACGTCGACGACGGCCGTGAAGTCCTGCTTGTCGAGTCCGTCGATGCCGTACGCGGTCTTCGTCATGTCGACGTTGCGCTGGTAGTACTGCTCCTCCAGCGTCAGCCGGTTCGGCTGCACCTGGAAGGTGGTGACGACCCACGGGTAGCCGACGCCGAGCACGATCGCCGAGACGACGAGGAGCGCGGTGGCCACGAGCGGGTAGCGCCAGCGACCGATGATCGCCGTGATGAAGAACAGGATCGCGACGATCACGGCGGCGAAGGCGAGGATCGTCTGGCCGGGGATGATCGCGTTGACACCGGTGTAGCCGGGACCTGTGATGCGGTCGCCCGGCTCGCTGAGCGTCTTGTAGCGGTCGAGCCACAGGCTCGCGCCCTGGACGAGCAGGTAGAGGCCGGCGATGACGGCGAGCTGGATGCGGGCCGACTTCGAGATCCGCAGCTCGCGCTGGCCGATCCGCACGGAGCCGTACAGGTACGACACGAGGGCGGTCACCAGCAGGCAGACCAGCAGCACGGCCGAGAGGAAGCCGACCAGCGAGCTCCAGAACGGCAGCGCGAACATGTAGAACCCGGTGTCGAGGTGGAACTGCGGGTCGGTCGTGTCGGTCTTGACGCCGTTGAACCACAGCCACGTGGTCTCCCACTGCGCCGACGTCGCGAATCCGGCGAAGAACCCGAAGAACACGGGGATGCCCCACATCGCCAGGCGGCGCAGCGGCTCGACGACCTCCTGGTAGCGGTCGAGCTGCGAGCTCAGCCGCGCGTACACCGGACGCAGCCGGTACGCGAGCTGGATCGAGAGCCACACGGGCACCGCCATGCCGAGGAAGCCCACCAGGAACATCACGACCCGTGCGATCCACTGCGTCGTCAGCACGGACTGGAAGCCGAGCTGATCGAACCAGAGCCAGTCGGCGTACAGGCTCGCGAACACGAAGAAGGCCACCACGAGCGCGGCGATGACCACAAGGGTGATGGCGATGACGCGTCGGGTGCGGGACGGTGTGGCCGGGGTCGGCGGCGAGGTCGTGGTCACCGTCCCATCCTAGGTGCGCGGCTCACGGCGGATGCTTTGTCCTCCCTGGGCGAACCCCCAGAATTCCGCGCCGTGCGGCGGTTCAGCCGGCCTTGCAGGTCGGCAGCTCGTCGAGGTCTCCGCCGTCGCTGATCGTCTCCAGCACCTTCAGCGAATCGTCGAGCGTCTTGACGGAGAACACCCGCAGATCGCCGGGGATGTGGCCGACGACCTCGTCGCAGTTCGAGTCGGGCGCGAGGAACCACTCGGCTCCGGCATCCACCGCTCCCCACATCTTCTGACGGATGCCGCCGATCGGACCCACGGTGCCGTCGGCGGTGATCGTGCCGGTGCCTGCGACCTGCTCGCCGCCGTTGAGCTCGCCCGGGGTCAGCGTGTCGATGATGCCGAGCGCGAACATCATGCCGGCGCTCGGGCCGCCGACGTTGTTCAGCTGGATCGTCACGTCGATCGGGAAGTCGTAGTCGGTGATGAGCGTCACGCCGATGAGCCACACGGTCTCGCCGTCGGCCGTCGACTCCTTGGGCGTGACCGACACCGTCTGCTGCTCGCCGTCACGCTCGATCACGAGCTCGACGGGGTCGCCGCCGCCGTCGTTGATCACCTTGCGCAGCGCCGTCGCGTCGGTGACGGTCTGGCCGTCCGCCGACAGGATCAGGTCGCCCTCCTCGAGGACGCCTTCGGCGGCCGCCCCCTCGATGACCGAGTGCACCGACAGCTGGGCGCCCACGTCGTAGCCGAGGTCGCTGAGCGCGGCGGCCGTCGCCTCCTGCTGCGAGTCGACCATCATCGCGGCGCTCTCCTCGTTGCGCTGCTCGGTCGTCTGCCCGGCCGGGAACACCGCGTCGATCGGCAGCACGGCCTTGCTCGGGTCGAACCACGCCATCGCCAGCTCGAACCACGACGGGGTGTGCTCGCGGTTGCCCTGCACCTGCACGGTGAGGAGGTCGAGCGAACCGTCCGTCGGGTAGGTCTTCGCGCCGTCCACCGAGATCAGCGGCACCTCATCGCCGTCGGCGTTCATCGCCGTTCCGAGCGTGTTGTACACCGGCCCGGGCTGCTGGATCACATACGACGTCGGCAGGAACGTGATGACGAGCAGCATCACCATCGCCACGGCGAGCGCCCACACTCCCGCCACGGCTCGGCGCGACATGCGCTGCCGCGGCGCGGGCTCGATGGTGGTGTTCTCGTCGAACAGGGCCACGCGGGACCTCTCTTCCGTGCCGGGGGTGTTCGGGTGCCTGGTCGTTCGCGACCGGCGTAAGGGTTCGAGGTCCCGGCCGGGGAGTGCGACGGATGCTGCGACTAGCGTAGAGCGCAACGTCATCGACCGGCTGAAAGGCGGCTGAAGTGGCAGACGACGACCGCAGTCCAGAGGACGACTTCCAGGAGCTCATGCGGCAGCTCTTCGGCGGCGGCGCGGGCGGCATCGACCCCGAGCAGCTCTCGCGGATGTCGGGCATGGACATCGACCCCGCGATGATGCAGCAGATCATGCGGCAGCTGCAGGGCGTGTTCGCGAACGCCGGCGAGAGCGGCGTGTCGTGGGACATGGCCAAGCGCCAGGCGCTGCACATCGCCAATCAGGAGGGGCTGGGCGTCACCGCCGGCCAGCGCACCGACCTCGACCAGGCGTTCGCGCTCGCGACGCTGTGGCTGAGCGAGGCGACCGGCATCTCGGACCTCTCCGCCCCGCCGACCACGATCACGCGCGGCGCGTGGGTCGAGGCGACCCTGCCGGTGTGGCAGGAGCTCGCCGAGCCCGTCGCGACCAGCATCGCCGACGCGCTCACCACGGCGCTCAGCGAGCAGTCCCCCGAAGACATGCAGGAGCTGGTGCAGGGCGCCGGCCGTCTCATGCGCACGATCGGAGGGTCGCTGTTCGCGACACAGCTCGGCCAGGTGATCGGCAGCCTCTCCAAGGAGGTCGTGAGCGGCGGCGACGTCGGCATCCCCCTCATGCCCGACGGGCAGGCTGCGATCCTGCCGCAGAACTTCGCCGACTTCGGTCGCGACCTCGAGGTGCCCGAGGACCAGCTGGCGCTGTACATCGCCACTCGCGAGCTCGCACACGCGCGCCTCTTCCGGCACGCGCGCTGGCTGCGACTGCACGTCATCTCGCAGGTCACCGACTTCGCACGCGGCGTGCACGTCGACACCGAGATGCTCGAAGACATGGCGTCGCGCTTCGACCCTTCTCAGCCCGAGGAGCTGCGCGCGGCGCTGGAGAGCGGCGCCCTCCTGCCGCCGCGGTCCGAGGCGCAGGACGCCGCGCTCGCACGCCTCGAGAACCTGCTCGCGACGATCGAGGGCTGGGTCGAGGTGGTCACCGAAGACGCCACCTCGCGTCTCCCCTCCGCGCCGCGCATCGCGGAGGCCGTGCGCCGGCGCCGCGCCGTCGGCGGACCGGCCGAGCGCGCGCTCGCGTCGCTCGTGGGCCTGGAGATCCGTCCGCGCCGCATGCGAGAGGCCGCCGCGATGTGGCGTGCCGTGACGGATGCCGTCGGCCCCGCCGCCCGTGACGCCCTGTGGGACTACCCCGACCTCATGCCGGCCGCGTCCGACATCGACGACCCGGCCGCGCTCGTCGCCCGCCTGGAGGCGCGCGCCCGGGGCGAGGCGCCCGCGCCCGACGAGCTGGACGACGCCCTGGCACGCCTGCTCGCCGGAGAGTTCCCCGAGGCGGGCGCCGAGTCCGCCGAGACGTCCGGCGGTCCGGTTGAGGACGAGCAGGGCCCCGCCGACGGGGCCGGGGAAGACGAGAGCGGCGCACCCGACGACCACCGGCCGGTCTGATCGGGCGTCCCCTCCTCCACAGTGCGCCGGCCGGCTTCGCCTGGCCGGCGCTTTGTGGATAACCCCCTGCACGGGTGGGCGCTCGGGCAGGATCGGGACATGCTGAGCCTGGATCCCTCGTACCCGCCGGTGTGGCGATCCGCCATGGCGCTGCAGTTCGGCGCCGACCCGGTCGCACTGCTCGACGAGCCGCAGCCGTGGCAGCTTCGCATGGTGCGCGAGCTCGAACGCGGCATCCCCGATGCCGCATTCGTCGCCATGGCGCGCGCCTTCGGCGCACCGTCCGACGACGCAGCGACGCGGCTGCTGACCCGCCTGCGCCGCGCCCTCGCGACGGGTCCGGCCGCGCGACGGGTCGTGTCGCTGCATCGCGACGCCGCGGTGACGGACGCGCAGGTCGACCTCGTGGCCCGCGGCCTCGCCGCCGCCGGCTTCGACGCCGTGGTGCGGCATCCGTTCGATCCGATCGACGTGCCTGTCCCGGATGCCGCGGCCGTCGTCTTCGTGGTGCCGCGAGTCGTGCCGCCCGGCTCGTGGGCCTCGCTCATGGCGTCCGACCTGCCGCACCTCCCGATCGTGCTCACCGGCCCGGGCGCCGACATCGGCCCTTACGTGCGGCCGGGCGACACCGCGTGCCTGGCGTGCGTCGCGGCGCACCGCCGCGACGCGGACCCGTCGTGGCCGGCGGTCGCCGCTCAGCTCATCGGGCGCGCGGTCGACGTCGAGGCGGCGGTGCTGTGGGAGGCGGGGATGGTGGCGGGCCGGCTCATCGACGAGCGCGCTCGGCGGCGTCTCGCGCGGACGCGGTCGGTCGCGCTGCGCTCCGGTTCGCTGCACCGGGACGTCCGGACGCACCGACCGCACGCAGAGTGCCGTTGCCGATCTCTCGCAGGAAGCGCGACGGCTGCCGCTCCCGTACACCTCGGGCCCACGTCACGGACAGCGTTCGCCCGGCCCGCGTGATGCCGACGTACGCCAGTCGGCGCTCCTCGTCGACCTGCTCGAACGTCGTCGCGTACGAGATCGGCAGGAGCCCCTCGGCCATGCCGACGAGATGCACGTGCTCCCATTCCAGGCCCTTCGCCGCGTGCAGCGTCGCGAGGGTGACGGTCCGCAGCGCCGGCTCGTCGTGCACCTTCGCGCGCGCGGTCAGCTCGTCCGTGAACGAGCGGAGGGTGGTGCCCGCAGGCGCTTCCTCGGCGAGCCGCAGCAATGCCGCTCGCGCCTCCCATGCGTCGCGCAGGGCGCCGCCCGCCTCGGGCGGATCATCCGTCAGACCGCGGGATCGGAGGATGTCCCGCACGGTGTCGACGAGGCCGCTCTCCAGCGGAGCGACGGCGGCCGCGCGCAGCTCCATGACCGCCTGTCGAACCTCGGGCATGTCGAAGAACCGCCGCCCGCCGAGGACCGACGTGGCGATACCCGCGTCCGACAGTGCCGCGACGAGCTCCGCGGATTGGGCGTGCGCGCGGTAGAGCACGGCGATGTGACGCGGATCGGCCCCGCCGGCGATCTGCGCCGTGATGCGCTTCGCGATCGCGCGGGCCTCGTCGCGGTCGTCCTCGAAAGCCGTGACCGTCGGCACCGCTTCGGACGCGCCGGTCTCGCGCGCAGGGGCGGGTGACAGGTGCAGGGCGCCCGGGCGCCCGCGCATCAGCTCGTTGGCGACGCCGAGGACGCCGGAGTCCGATCGGTAGTTCGTCTCCAGGCGCACCATGCGCGCGCCCTCGAACCGCTTGTCGAAGTCGAGGAGGAACCGGGCATCGGCCCCCGCGAAGGAGTAGATCGTCTGACTGGCGTCGCCCACCACGCACAGGTCCCGGCGATCGCCGAGCCACAGCTCGAGCAGGCGGTTCTGCAGCGGCGAGACGTCCTGGAACTCGTCGACGGTGAAGTGCCGGTACTGCTCCCGCACCGCCTTGGCGACCTGCGGCTCGGCCTCGAGCATGCCGGCGCATGCCAGCAGCACGTCTTCGAAGTCGAGCTGGCGGCGCTCGTCCTTGAGCTTCTCGTACGCCTGCTGCAGCGCGATGACCCGGTCTGTGCCCAGCCGGCCGACACCGTTCGGACGGACCGCGGCGTACTCCTCGATGCTCAGCATCGACACCTTGCGCCACTCGATCTCAGAGGCCACGTCGCGCAGCGTCGCGACGTCCGGCGACAGGCCGACGCCGTCGGCCGCGTGAGCGAGGAGCTTGACCTTGTGGTCGACGATCCCCGGCGCCGTGTCGCCCGCGAGCGTCGGCCAGAAGAAGTTCAGCTGCGCCAGGGCCGCGGCATGGAACGTCCGCGCCGAGACGCCTCCGACGCCCAGCATGCGCAGGCGCCCTCGCATCTCGCCGGCCGCCTTGGCGGTGAAGGTGACGGCCATCACACGACCCGGCGAGTACGCGCCCGTGTCGACGCCGTGCGCGATCCGATGCGTGATGACGCGGGTCTTTCCGGTCCCGGCCCCCGCGAGCACGACGACCGGCCCGCGAAGTGCGCGCACCGCCTCCAGCTGGTGCTCGTCGAGCCCGGCCAGAGCGCCGCCGCTCACGGCCGCGCCTCGTGCCAGTCGGCGATCAGCCGGTGCGCGATCGACGCCCGTCCCGGCAGCACGACGTCGGACTCGCCGGCCAGCGCACGGCCGATCTCATCACGAGTGAACCAGCGCACGGCCGCGATCTCTTCACCGTCCGCCCGGGCCGCGTGGTCGTCGAGCGCCTCGGCGAAGAAGCCGAGCATGAGCGAGCGCGGGTAGGGCCATGCCTGCGAGCCGCGGTAGTGGACGGCGCCGACCTCGACGCCCGACTCCTCGGCGACCTCGCGCCGGACGGCGGCCTCGAGCGACTCCCCCGCCTCGACGAACCCGGCGAAGCACGAGAACCGGTCCGCCCCCCAGAGCGCATTCGACCCCAGCAGCAGGGCGTCGGGGTCGGTCGCGCTCGTGATGGCGACGATCACGGCCGGATCGGTGCGCGGAAAGTGCTGGCGCCCGCACGACGGGCAGCGACGCGACCATCCTGCGTCGCCGAGATCGGTCAGCGCGCCGCACGCCGGACAGTAGCGCGAGTCGAGCAGCCACCGGCCGAGGCTCAGCGCCTCGACGAACGCGGCCGCGTCGGTCGCCTCGAGCGAGCCGCCGATCGTGCGCAGTCCTGCCCAGCCCGCGGGCGAAGGCAGCGGCGCGTCGTCCCCCGCGGCGAAGACCGCCGTCAGCAGCCGGGCTCCCGTCCCGTCGCGTCCGAGCAGCGCCCACTCCGCGCCGTCGGGCACGTCGGCGGGGGCGAACCACTCCAGGCGGCTCGCGTCGGCGAGCGGCGCGGCATCGCCGTGGATCACGAGGACGCGGGTCGAGGGGTCCCTCCGTGCCGCATTCAGCACATCCGGGACGGCGCGTTCCTCGGCCGCGCGGTCGAAGCCGACCCGGGCCAGCGGCGATTCTCCGGTGCTGCCTGTGGCCGTCATCGAGGACGCTCCGCTTCGTCGATAGGGCCGGGCGTGGCGCGGGGACTGTCGCGCGTGCCCGACCTACCCTGGGCACATGGCACGCTCACCCCTCACTCTAGCCGCGTCCGTCACCTCGGCTCTCCCGAGGACAGGGGTCGTCGGGGTCGGCGTGCTCACCGAAGGCGCCAACGGGCGCTACGACTCCGCCGTCGCGGATCTCGATGACGGCCGCCGCGTCGTGGTCCGCGTCGCCGCCGACGAGGATGCCGCGGCCGACCTCGCCGCAGAGGTTCGGGCGCTTCACGCACTGACTCCCGGCGTGCGCAGCCTGCTGCCGTTCCGTGCTCCCGAACTCCTCGGCGAGGCCGGCATCGGCGACGACCGTGCCGTCGTGGTGGACTTCCTTCCCGGCTATCGCGTGGATGCCGCCCACCTGCCCGCGGGGCGCGGCGCAGCGACCTCGCTCGGTGCGGCGCTCGCCGCCGTGCACGCGCTGCCGCAGTCGGTGGTGAAGACCGACGGCCTGCCCGCGCGGACTCCGCAGCAGGTGCGAACCGACGCGTCTCGCCTCATCGACCGGGCGACGGCGACGCGACGCCTGCCGCGAGCGCTGCAGGACCGCTGGCGCCATGCCGTCGACGCCGACGAGCTGTGGCGGTTCGAGTCGGCCGTCGTGCTCGACGGCGTCGGCACCGGCGCGTTCATCTTCGAGGACCTCGACGAGGTCCCGACGGTCACCGGGCTGCTCGACTGGCACGGGCTGTCGATCGGCGACCCCGCCACCGACCTGCAGTGGCTGGCGTCCGCGCCCGACGCCGCGCCCGATGTGTTCGCCGCGTACCTCGCCGAGAGCGGACGCGCCCCCGACGCACGGGTGCGCGAGCGCGCCCGCCTGTATGCCGAGCTCGAGTTCGCGAAGTGGCTCATCCACGGCCACGACGAGGCCCGCGACGACATCGTGGCCGACGCCGTCGAGCTGCTGGAGTCGCTCGCAGCCGGCGTCACGGGCGATGCGCTCGTCGCGGACGACGCGCTCGACGTCGACGACGCCATCGCCCTGCTCGCCCGGATGCCGGGGTCCGCGGCCGAGAGCGCCGCGCCCGTCGACACGTCCATGCAGACCGACGCGTACGATCCCGACGAACTCGCCCGCTGGGTCGCCGAGGAGGATGCGCGCGGCGACACCGGTGCCGCGCCCCGCGCACAGGCCGACAGCCTCGATCCCTCCGACACGCAGGAGCTCTCCGCCGAGGACCTCGCCGAGCTGGCAGCATCACTGCCCGACGATGCGACGGGGCGCGACGGCGCGACCGGGTCGCCCGCCGTGCACCCGGCCGACGAGCTCTCCACCGCGCCGATCACGCTGCCCGGAGTCTCGGCCACACGGGCCGAGGATGGCGGAGATGCCGCTGCCGACGCCGAGCGCTCGTCCGAGGCCGCGCTGCGCCGCTGGCTGGCCGACTGATCCTCCGGCGGCCGGGCAGCGTCAGTTGCGCAGGATGACGTCCGCCGCCACGTAGTACAGCGCGACGTCGATCTCTTCGAGCGGGATCCCGTGCTTCGCGTGGTACGCCTGCCGGTAGAGCTCCAGCTGCAGCATCCGCTCGTCCTTCTCTGCGGGCGTGCGCGGTGCGGCGCCGGTCTTCCAGTCCACGATCTCGATGCGCCCTGCGCGGTCTTCGCGGCGATAGACGGCGTCGAGCTTGCAGATGACGATGTGCGGCAGGCCGTCGGGGCCGGTCGTCGTGAAGTCGATCTCGGTCTCTACCTCGATCGGCTGCAGGTGCGCCCACTCCGAGGCCAGGAATCGGTCGCGCAGCGCCGCCAGTGCCGCGGCATCCTCGACGGACGCATCGGTGCCGGCGGCGTCGTCATCGAGCTCCCACAGCGAGTCGTCGAGCGACCCTCCCAGCCCCGCCTGGCCCGAGCGCTGCTCCACCCATGCGTGGAACAAGGTGCCCAGCCGTGTCTGCCGGAACGGCTTCTCGGGCAGCGGCCGCGCGATGCGGGCGAGCGTGCCCTCCAAGTCGGCCGCATACTCCTTGTACCGCGACGCCGGGATGCGCGTCGGCGCCGTGTGCGCCGGTCGGGCCCGGCGGGCGTCGCGCTCTGCGAGCAGCAGCGCGGTCTGCGGATCGAGCTCGGCGCGGGGCTCGGCGAAGGCCGCTGTGACCGTGCCGGCCGAGTGGACCACCGCGGCGCGCCGCGATCCCAGCGGGTCGATCGGCCACTGCAGGACGCGTCGCTCGCCCTGGTACGGATCGTCGCCCGGCTCGTCGTCGGGAACGGGCACGCCGAGCGCCTCGGCGATCTCGGCGTAGAACACGCTCCGGCTGCGCGGACGCTTCGTGCCGGACCAGGTCGAGCCAGTCAGCAGCAGGTGGTCACGGGCGCGCGTGACGGCCACGTACGCCAGCCGGCGATCCTCTTCGAGCTGCCGTGCGCGGTTGGCCTCGACGAACGCGTCGAGCGCCTCCTTCAGCTCCTGCTGCGTCTGAGCGGACTGCCACGCGAGCAACGGCAGCCACGCAGAGTCGCCTCGGAACGCGTACGGCAGCACTCCGAAGCCGAGCCACGCCTTCGTGTCGCGCGGCGCGCTGGGCAGCTCGTCCTTGACGAGACGGACCACCGCGACGGCATCCCATTCGAGGCCCTTCGAACCGTGGATCGTGAGCAGCTGCACGACGTCGTCCTCGGGGGGCTCGGTGCGCGGCGCGAACTCGTCGAGCTGCTCGGCGTGGTCGAGCCACGCCAGCAGGCTCGAAAGCGAGCCCGTCTCGTCGGCGGCGAGGAACGCGTGCACCTCGTCCACGAACGCGCGCAGCTGCGCCGAGGCCACTCGCGCCGGGCCGCGGGACTCGTTCGCCGCGAGCTCGACATCCAGTCGCAGCTCCAGCTCGATCAGCCGCACGAGCTCGGGGATCGGCATCCCGCTCGCCTGACGCAGCCCCGCGAACACGGAGCCCGCCTCACGGAGGCGCTCGCGTGCGGCGGGAGTGAACCCCTCCAGCCAGCCGTGGTCGACCTTCTGCCGCAGCACGAAGTCGAGGGCGTCGACGAGCGAGCCGTCGTCGTCGCCCGCGCTGCCGCGGATGCGTTCGACCACCTCGGGAGCCAGCGGCTGGAGCGAGGAGTCGTGCCGCGCGAGCCGGCGCGACAGCGCGGCGAGCTCGCGCAGGTCGGGCAGGCCGATTCCCCAGCGCGGACCCGCCAGCAGGCGGATGAGCGCAGAGCCCGCGGACGGGTCGCTGATCACCCGCAGCGCGCACACCACGTCCACCACCTCGGGCGTGGAGAGCAGCCCGCCGAGCCCGAGGATGCGGTGCGGGATGCCGCGCCGTCCGAGCGCATCGCCGAACCGCACCATGTGCTTCTTGCTGCGGAACAGGATCGCCCCGGTCGTGCTGCGCCCCTCGAGGCGGCGATCGGTGCGCACGCGGGCGAACCACTCCGCCACCCGATCGGCCTCGGTGTCGAGGTCGGCGTCGAAGCCGAGCTCGACGAGCCCCTCGGGGGCGCCCGGACGCGCGCGGAGCTCCTGCACGGCGACGGACGCCGACGCCGCAAGCGGCGCGAGCACGGCATTCGCCGCCGTCAGGACCGTGGCGCTGTTGCGCCAGCTGGTGAGCAGCGCGAAACGCGCGCAATCGCCCTCGGGTGAGAACGCGGCCGCGAACCCTCCGAGGTTGCCTGCGCTCGCACCGCGCCATCCGTAGATCGCCTGGTGCGGATCGCCCACCGCCATGACGCCGGTGCCCGCGAACAGGGTCGCCAGCAGGTCGGTCTGCACGACCGACGTGTCCTGGTACTCATCCAGCAGCACGACGCGGTAGCGGTCGCGCAGCTCCTCGGCGACGGCGCGGTGCCCGTTCACGACCTCGAACGCCCCCGCCACCTGGTCCGAGAAGTCGATGACGCCGAGCCGGCGCTTCTCGGCGTCGTACTCGCGGGCGAGGTCCGCGAGCATCGCGAGCGCGTCGACCTTGTCGGCCGCGTCGGCGACGTCCGCGTAGACCGTCGTGCGACGGTTCGTCGACGGCAGGTCGCGCACCGTGCGGAATCGTTCCGGGAACGCCGCGAGCGCGTCGAAGTCGACGAGGTTGTCGACGCCGTCGCGCGCGATCCGCAGCGCCGCGTCCACGATGCTGCGCACCGCTTCTCCGCGCACCTCGAGGCGGGGATCGTCGGAGGCGAACACGACCCGGCGCATGAGCAGCCACGCTGCCGATTCGGAGAGCACGGCGGCTTCGGCATCCCTCCCGATCCGCAGCGCGTGCTCGCGCACGATCTGGTCGGCGAAGCTGTTGTACGTCGACACGGTGGGCCGGTGCAGCAGGGCGTCGTCGGAGGATTCCTGCGCGATCGCGCGGACCTCGGCGGCGAGCGCGTCGAGCAGCCGCTGGCGTTCGGCGGTGGCCCGCGCACCGTCGGCTCCGGATCGCTCCAGCTCGCCGAAGACGTCGAGGCGTCCGGCCTCGGCGAGCGCGGGCAGCGCCGGGAGAAGCCCGCGTCGCTCGAATTCGGCCAGGCGCGAGAGGCGCTTCTGGATGCGTTCGGTCAGCTCGCCCGCGGCCTTGCGCGTGAACGTGAGGCCGAGCACCTCGTCACGGCGCACGATGCCGTTCGCGACGAGCCACACGACCCGCGCCGACATGGTCTCGGTCTTCCCGCTGCCCGCGCCGGCGACGACGAGCGCGGGTGACAGCGGCGCCTCGATGACCTCGGTCTGCTCGGCCGTCGGCGGGAACTGTCCGAGGGCGGCGGCGATGACCCGCGCCGGCAGCGACGGGGGCGTCGGGAGCGCGACCGGCCCGGCGAGGTTCTGCAGCATCGTCACGAGGCGCTCACCGCGCCGATCGTGTGGATGCGGCAGAGGCCGTAGGAATGCTCGTCACGGCAGTGCTCCTCATACGGTGCGGTGAAGGATGTGCCGCGCATGACGGCCACGGCGGTGCGGATGCGGCCGACGAAGGCGTCTCGGCGCTCGTCGTCGAACGGCGGCTGCCACGGCGTGGCGTAGTCCGCCCGCGCGGCGGTCGGCCGCAGCACCAGGAGCTTCGCGCCCCCCGGCGCGTGCCCCGCGGCCTCAGGGATCGCACCCGACTCGAACGCGAGCTGGTACGCGGCGAGCTGCGGATTGTCGAGCACCTTCGCGTCGGTCTGGGGCTCGCGCTTGCCGGTCTTCAGGTCAAGGATCACGACGGTGCCGTCTGCGGCCAGCTCGACGCGGTCGATGTAGCCGGACAGGATCACGCGGTGCTCGTCTGGTGATGCCCCGGGCTCCGCAGGCGCGGGTTCGGGGCCGTCGAACGGGCCGTCCAAGGGGATGCCGACCTCGAAGTGCGGCTCGGCGCCGATGAGCGTGCCGCCGGCGTCGTCGAAGCGCCGCAGATACAGGTGCAGCCGGCGCACGAGGTCCCGTGCCCGCGTCTGCTCGGCGCGGTCGCGCCATTCGGCCTCGAACGTGAGCTCGCCCCAGCGCGACTCCACCTCGGCCCACAGCGCGGCCTCGTCATGACCGGCGGCGTGCTCGAGCGCGGCGTGGATGATGGTCCCGAGGCCGGCGGTCGTGCCACCGGGGTCGCCGCCCAGGTCGCCGATGACCCAGTTGAGCTCGCACTCCTCCAGTGCGTGCAGCCGCGAGGGCGACACGCGCACGTCCTCTCGGGAGAGATCGCGCAGCGGTCCGGTCGAGGTGGGTTCGGCGACACCGAACCACTCTGCGGGCGCGGCTCCGGGCACGCCTGCCTCGGCGAGCAGCACGAGCTGCTGCGCCGCGGCGCGCGCAGCGGTCGTCGACGTGCGCTCCGGCGCGCCGTCCCGCGGTGCCGTCGTGGTCAGGGTGCGACGGTGGCGCGCCACCAGACCGCGCAGCGAGACCGGGTGGTCGAGCTCGAACGGCTCGGGGTCGGGCAGCATCTCGAAGAACACGCTCGGACCGGTGTCGTCGTCGTCCACAGCGGTCACGACGACCCGGACCGTGGCCCGCGACAGCGCCCGCGCGAGCAGGCGGAGCTCGTCGTGCATCGCCGCGCGGCGGCGATCGAAGGCACCCGTGGACTCGCCGTCGGCACGGGTGGCGGCATCCGCGAGCCGCCAGGTCTCGAGCAGACTGCCGCGCAGGCGCGTGTTGGGCCACACGGCGTCCTGCATGCCGGCGACCACCACGGTGTCGAACTCGAGCCCGAGCGCACCGGCGGGGGTGAGGACCCGCACGCTGTCGTCGCGTGCGGGGGCGTCGAGGCGGTCCTCAGCGACCCCGCTGTCGAGGATCGAGCGCACGAACACGCGCGGGTCGGCGTCGAGGGAGCGCTCGACGAACCTCTTCGCTGCCTGGAAGAGCGCCACGAGGGCATCGAGGTCGCGGTTCGCCTGCTCGGCGAGGGGTCCGTTGCCGCGGGCGAGCTCCGACCAGGCCCGTTCGAGCCCGCTGCGATCCCACGCGGTCCACAGCAGCTCGTGCGCCGTCGCACCGCGCCCCAGGTCGTCGCGCAGCACCGCGAGGGTGCGGGCGAGGGCGGCGGCCCGGCGGGCCTCGCGCGTGTCGACGAGGTCGAACTCCAGGGGCTGCGCCATGGCCGACAGCACGAGATCGCGACCGGAGCGCTCGACGCCCGGCGCGTGTGGCCCCGGGGCGCCGGCGCCCTCGGCGTCCGTCGCGTCATCGTCTGCGCCGTCGCCGAGCACCTGACGGAGCTCGGCGTGGCGCAGCGCGGAGCGCAGCCGGCGCAGCTCGATGACGTCCAGCCTCCCGTACGTGCCGACGAGCGCCGACTGCACGTCCTCGAAGGTCCAGTCCTCCCGGGCGGCCAGCTCGACGAGCCGCAGGAGATCGGCGACCGGCCGCAGTGCGCCGAGGGCGCGCCCCGGGCCGCTCGACCGCGCGGGCACCTCGCGCGCCGACAGCTCCGCCTCCAGCGCCGCGACCTGCCGTGTGTCGTGGGCGATGACGGCGCATGCGTGCCACGGCACACCGTCGTGCACGTGGCGCTCGCGGAGCACCCGGGCGACGGCGTCGTACTCTTCGGCCGGCGAGCGCAGCGTCAGCACGCGCACCGATCCGTCGGGTTCGGCGCCCGTGGTCGCGGCACGGTGCGCGACGACCCCGACGGCGCCGATCCGCTGGGTGACCCGGCCGACCAGCTCCCGCTGCCACGCGCTGCCCCGATGACCGTCGGCGAGCACGTGCACCGCGCCGAGCGCCCCGGCCAGCCGTGCGAAGTTCTCGGGCGTCGCGCCGCGGAACGATCCCGACCCGACATCGGGGTCGCCGAACGCGAGCACCGCGGCTCCGCGGCCGCGGACCGCCTCGATCAGTTCCACCCCGCCCAGCGTCAGCTCCTGCGCGTCGTCGACGAGCACGAACCGCACGCGATCGATCGCGGGGATGCCGGCGGCCGGCCCGGTGCGCAGCAGACCGACCGCCTCGCGCACCAGTCCCGCAGCATCCCGGTGCGCGCCGCGCATGGCGGAGCGCACCTGCAGGTACTCGGTCGAGAACGAGGCGAGCGACGTCCATGCCGGCAGGCTGTGACGTTCGCCGAGCTCGCGCAGCCGCTGCGGCTCGATGCCCAGCGTCGTGCACTCGGCGAGGAACGTCCGCACCTCGGTGCGGAAGCCCGCGGTCGCGCGGATCGCGGGGCCGAGCCACTCCGGCCAGCGCGACGGCGCCTCCGCCTCGTCCTCCGCATCGCCGTCGAGCAGGTCGCGGATGATCTGGTCCTCGTCGCCGCCGGTGAGCAGCTGCGGCGGATCGGCGTCCGCGGCCACGGCGTGCGCGCGGACCAGCTGGAACGCGTAGGACGCCACCGACCGCGCGAGGGGTCCGGCGGTCGCGACGCGCACCGCAAGGCCCAGACGGTCGCGCAGCACCGTCGCCGTCTGGCGCGAGGGCGTCAGCACGAGCACGGAGTCGGGATCGGCGCCCGCCTCCACGAGCGCGGCGACGCGTGCGACGAGGGTCGCCGTCTTGCCCGTCCCCGGTGCGCCGACGACGACGCCGGACGCATCGGCCGGCAGTCCGATCACCGCGCGCTGCTGCAGGTCGGGCGCGAACGGCGCGGTGGTAGGACTCCCTGGTGTCACCCTTCGAAGCTAGCGCGAGCGGACGACATCGGCCGTTCGCCCAGAGCGTTCGGGCGACGGGCGGACGCCCCTTCCGGGTGTCGTAGAGTGGCCATGCGTCCGGGGAGCCTCAGCCTCGCACCGAGCAACCATCGCCCCGCGCAGGAGGTCAGTCACGTGGAGATCCGCATCGGCATCGCGAACACCGGCCGCGAGCTCAACTTCGAGACGAACGAGCCCGCTGCCGACGTCAAGAAGTCCATCGCCGCCGCCCTGGATGCCGGCGCCACGCACGTGACGTTCGCCGACGCCAAGGGCAACTCGTACATCGTCCCGACCGCGGGCCTGGCCTACGTCGAGCTCGGCTCCGAAGAGTCGCGCCGCGTCGGCTTTGTCGCCTGAGCCCGAGACCGCAGACATGCAGATCCTCATCGCGTTCATCGTCGGCGCGGTCGTCGGCATCGGCATCCACTTCCAGCTGCACCAGCGGCTGACGCGCGGCGTCGCCCTGGCCCCCATGATCGGCGCCGTCTCGGCGGGTGCCGCGTGGACGCTGCTCACCTGGCTCGGCGTCGGCATCGACACCCCCTGGCCGTGGCTCGCGGCGCTCATCGTCCCGGCCGTGGTCACCTACCCGGTCATCCTCATCACGTCCCGCGCGCGCGTGGCCCACGACGCCCGCGAGAAGGCGCGCCTCGGCATCGGCTGATTCGCCCGCATACGACAGAGATCCGGGATGCCTCGCCACGAGGCATCCCGGATCTCTCGTCTCAGGCGGCGAGTCCCATCGCATCCATACGGCGGGAGTGCGCGGCCATCAGCTCGGTGAACACCGGCTCGACCTTCTCCTCGTCGGCGGAGCCGCGGCTCATGGGCCGCAGCGCTGCGCGCGCGATGAGCAGGGTGTCCCCCACAAGTCGACGGCCCCACATCGCCAGCAGCGACTTCCATTCCGGGTCGCTCGCGATGGTGTCGGCGAGGATCTCGACGATCGCCTGCCGGTCGGAGTCCGCCTGCAGGATGCGCGCCACGCGGTCGCCGGTCTCACCGTAGCTGGCCGAGAGCGCGAGGTAGAAGTCGTCGAGCATGCCGGCGGTGATGTGCACCGAGAGCATCGTCTCCTGCGGCCGCACCCCGTGGGTCGCGACCCGGAACGCGTCCAGCGGCTCGCGGAACGGGCGCATGACCTCTGTCGGATCGTCGCCGCGCTCGCGGATCAGCGCGACGAGCGCCTCGTGCTTGGTGAGGGCGGCGCCCGCTGCGCGGGCGACGGCCTCCTTCTCTGCGAGTTCGGGGAGCGACTGGATGAGCTCGGTGAGGGTCTCGAAGTATCCCAGCTGCAGGTACGCGACCTGGCCCAGGAACGTGTCGATGTCGGGCGCGAGCTCCTCGAAGTCGACGCGGTCGGCACCGCCGAGGTCGTCGCGCGAGCGCAGCTGGAGCTTGCGCTCCGCGCCACGGCGCTGCCAGAACCACTTGACCATGTACGAAGCCTAAGTGCTCGTCCGGGCGACCTCCGGTATCGTTGTCTCGGCCCCGGCGTCGGATCGGGGCGCCCGCGCCTGTGGGAAAGAAGGGCGTGGATCGCACTTCCGCCCGCGCGGACGGCCTCTCACAGGCCGGTTCCAGCGCCCGGGCACGAACCCAGGCAGCATCCCACTGCCGGACAGGCACACATCGTGACGACCTTCGCCGAACTCGGCGTCGACCAGGACATCGTCGAAGCCCTCGCTGCAAAGGGCATCGTCGACGCGTTCCCCATCCAGGAGCAGACGATCCCGCTCGGCCTCCCGGGCCAGGACATCATCGGCCAGGCCAAGACCGGCACCGGAAAGACCTTCGGCTTCGGCATCCCCGTCGTCCAGCGACTGGGCCTCGACCCCGCGCCGGGCGTCAAGGCGCTCATCGTGGTCCCGACCCGCGAGCTCGCGGTGCAGGTGTACGAGGACATGGACATGCTGACCTCGAACCGCTCCACGAGCGTCGTCGCCATCTACGGCGGCAAGGCGTACGAAGGCCAGATCGACCAGCTCAAGGCCGGCGCCCAGATCGTGGTCGGAACCCCCGGCCGCCTCATCGACCTCAACAACCAGCGCCTGCTCGACCTGTCGAACGCGACCGAGGTGGTGCTCGACGAGGCCGACAAGATGCTCGACCTGGGCTTCCTCGCCGACATCGAGAAGATCTTCTCGAAGGTTCCCGCCGTGCGTCACACGCAGCTGTTCTCGGCGACCATGCCCGGCCCGATCGTCGCCCTCGCGCGCCGGTTCATGTCGAACCCGATCCACATCCGCGCCACCGACCCCGACGAGGGCCTCACGCAGGCGAACATCCGCCACCTCGTCTACCGCGCGCACTCGCTCGACAAGGACGAGGTCATCGCCCGCATCCTGCAGGCCGAGGGCCGCGGCAAGACCGTGATCTTCACGCGCACCAAGCGCGCCGCGCAGCGACTGGTCGACGAGCTGAGCGACCGCGGCTTCAACGCGGGCGCCGTGCACGGCGACATGAGCCAGGAGGCGCGCGAGCGCTCGATGGCCGGGTTCAAGGCCGGCAAGAAGGACGTGCTCATCGCCACCGACGTCGCCGCGCGCGGCATCGACGTCGACGACGTGACGCACGTCATCAACCACACGATCCCGGACGACGAGAAGACCTACCTGCACCGCGCCGGCCGCACCGGCCGCGCGGGCAAGACCGGCATCGCGGTCACCTTCGTCGACTGGGAGGACCTGCACAAGTGGGCCCTCATCAACCGCGCACTCGAGTTCGGCCAGCCCGACCCCGTCGAGACCTACTCGTCCAGCCCGCACCTGTATGAGGACCTCGACATCCCCGCCGGGACGAAGGGCCGCATCGCGACGACCCCCAAGACGCAGGCCGTCCGCGTACAGCCCGCGAAGGCGGCGGATGCTGCAGCGGAGGCGGAGACCGATGGTCAGGCCCCCAGCCGTCGTCGTCGTCGCCGCCGTTCGGGCAGCTCGGCCGAGCGCGTCGGATCGAGCTTCGAACCTGCCGAGGGCGCGGCGAAGCCGGCCGGGGAGCAGGCGCCCGCCGCGGAGGGCGACCGTGACGCCGACGGCGGCGGGACGCACGACGGCGGCGGCAAGGAGCACCACGACGGCCGACCGGCGCCGCGTCGGCGCCGTCGTCGCCGCGGCGGCTCGGGTGCCGCACCGGCGCCCGCCGGCGCCTGAGTGCGGCATGCCTGGTCGCGGCGCCCGCACTCAGCGTTCTTTCAGCGCTAGGGTGAGGCCACGCGGCGGGATGCCGCGACCTCGCATCTAAGAAAGGCATAACGTGCGATTCATCGAAAACGCCGTGCCCATCAGTTACGAGTACCAGGGCTTCTGGGGCTCGTTCTGGGACATCATCTGGTGGTTCCTCTGGATCTTCTTCTTCATGGCGTACCTGTTCGCGCTGTTCGCCGTGATCGCCGACCTGTTCCGCGACCACAAGCTGAACGGCTGGTGGAAGGCCGTGTGGATCATCTTCCTGATCTTCGTGCCGTTCCTGACCCTGCTCGTCTACCTCATCGCGCGCGGCAACGGCATGGCCAAGCGCAGCGCGAAGGAGGCCTCCGAGATTCAGACCGCGCAGGACGCCTACATCAAGTCGGTCGCCGGCAGTGCGTCCAGCCCCGCTGACGAGATCGCGAAGGCCAAGGCCCTCCTCGACGCCGGCACGATCACGCAGGCCGAGTACGACGCGCTCAAGACCAAGGCGCTCGGCTGATCACGCTGATCGCCTGAATCGCGGCATCCGCGTTCGCGCAAGCGCCCTCGTCCGCCCTCACGGGTAGACGGGGGCGCTTCCGGTTGCACGGTCGATGATGCGCGCGACCATGTCGTCGCTCGTGGTGTGCTCGCCCGGCTGGTTCGGCTTGCCGAGGCCGTGGTAGTCGCTGGAGCCGGTCACGATCAGATCCCGCTCGCGGCACAGGTCCCGCAGCGTCTGCAGGCCGGGCTCGCGGTTCTCGCGGTGGCCGAGTTCGAAGCCGGCGAGCCCGGCGTCGAGCATCCGCGCCAGCAGCGGGGCCGGCAGCAGGCCCGCGCGTCCTGCGGGGTGCGCGATGACGGGCACTCCCCCGGCACCGGCCACGAGGGCGACGGCCGTCACCGGGTCGGGAGCGTAGAGCGCCACGTAGTAGTCACCGCGAGGGCTCAGGATGCCGGCGAACGCCTCGGCGCGGTCGCGCACGAATCCGCGCGCGACGAGGGCGTCGGCGATGTGCGGGCGGCCCACGGTGGCGCCATCGGTGGTCTGGGCGAGGATGTCGTCCCACACGAGGTCGTAGTCGCGGGCGATGCGGTCGGCCATGATCCGTGCGCGATCCAGTCGTGCCGACCGGATGCGGGCCGTCTCGGCACGCAGATCCGGGTCGTCCGGATCCGGGAGGTACGCGAGCACGTGGACACTGCGCCATTCGTGGCGGGCCGACAGCTCCATGCCGGGGAGGAACGTCATCGCAAGGGATGCCGCCGCCTCGGCCGCCTCGGCCCAGCCGGAGGTCGTGTCGTGGTCGGTGAGGGCGGCCGTGCGCACCCCGTGACGGTGGGCGGAGGCCATGACCTCGGCGGGAGGCTGGGTGCCGTCGGAGTGGGCCGAGTGCAGGTGCAGATCGCTCGGTCCCTCGAAGCGCTGCGTCGTCGGCATCCTCCGAGCGTAGCGCGGCGATAGCACGCTCCACGCGGGGCGGCGCTGACCGATCTCCCAGCCTGGCCGCATAGAGTCGCGGGCGTGCTGCGCGTGCTCGGGATCCTCGTCACGGTGCTGTGCGCCGTCGCCGCGGCCGTGCTGACCTGGCCGGGCTTCTTCCACGTCGAACGCATGTATCCGTTCGCCCAGCTGGTGTCGTTCCGCGGCGTCATGGTGCTCGCGTTCGCGGCCGTCGCCGTCGTCGCACTGCTCCTCGCGATCGTGCGCCCGATCCGCCCGCTGGCGTTCGCCCTCTCGATCGTGGCCGGCCTGGCCATGGTGGCGAACGGGGCCATCGTCGCGTCGCGCGGCGGACTGGGCACCGACCCGCTGCCGGCGAAGACCGAGACCAGCGTCCGCGTCATGACCTGGAACACCGCAGGCCCGGCGACCTCGCCCGAGACGATCGCGAAGATCGCCGTGGCGATGGATGCCGACATCGTCGCCCTCCCCGAGACGACGATCGAGACGGGGGCCGCGGTCGCGGTCGCCATGCGCGAGCTCGGTCACCGCATGTGGGCGCACCACGCCGAGGACCCCTCCACCGAATGGGATGCGGGTTCGACGACGCTGCTGATCTCGCCCGAGCTCGGCGACTACTCGGTCATCGAGTCCTCCAGCGACGGCACGAGCAACACGTCGACCGTGCCGAGCGCCGTGGCGATGCCCGTGTCGGGAAACGGTCCGATCGTCGTCGCCGCGCACGCCGTCGCCCCGCGCGAGGAGTACATGGACGACTGGCGCGACGACCTGCAGTGGCTCGCCGACCAGTGCGGCGACGGCAACGTCATCATGGCGGGCGACTTCAACGCGACGGTCGACCACATGTCGGGTCTCGGGATCGACGGCGCGACGCTCGGCCACTGCACCGACGCCGCGGTCGAGACCGGAAACGGCGCGCTGGGCACGTGGGCCACCGACGTGCCGGCCATCCTGGGCGCGCCGATCGACCACGTCATGGCCTCGAAGCAGTGGCGCGCGACGGGTTCGATCGTGCTCCGCTCGCTCGATGGATCCGGGTCGGACCACCGTCCGCTGATCGTCCAGTACGAGCCCGCCGGCTGACGCCCCGGCGGCCCGCGCGCGTGTCCGGCGCGCGTGCGAGACTGGACGCATGAGCACCGCAGCCAGCGAGACGTCCGCGGGGGCCACGAGCACCGCACAGACGCACACCTCGACCAGCACGAACCGCCGTCAGCCGTTCGGCCAGGGATTCCTCGACACCATCTCGACCGGCTGGGCCGAGCGCCCCGATCAGGCGCCGCCGGCGCGCGATCAGGCGCCGTTCGCCGCCGCGCGACGCGAAGCCGTGTCGGCCGCGTTCCCCGGCAAGCGCGTCGTGGTGCCGGCGGGCGAGCTCAAGCAGCGCAGCAACGACACCGACTATCCGTTCCGCGCGCACTCGGCCTTCGCCCACCTGACCGGCTGGGCCTCCGATGCCGAGCCCGGCTCCGTGCTCGTGTTCGAGCCGCTCGCCGCGGGCGGCCACGAGGTCACCCTGTACTTCCGTGAGCGCGCCGACCGCACCACGAGCGAGTTCTACTCGGATGCCTCGATCGGCGAGTTCTGGATCGGCCCGCGCCCGGCGCTCGCCGGTGTGGCCGCGGACCTCGGCGTGGCCACGGCGCACGTCGACGACTTCGAGTCCCGCGACGGCGACGTCGTCGTCGACGAGGACGACGACCTCACGCGCTTCGTGTCGGAACTGCGCCTCGTGAAGGACTCCTACGAGATCGCGCAGATGGAGCTGGCGGTGCAGGTGACGGCGAGCGGGTTCGACGACATCGTCGCGAACCTGCCGGCGATCATCGAGCATCCCCGCGGCGAGCGCGTCGTCGAGGGCGTCTTCCACCAGCGCGCGCGCAGCGACGGCAACACGGTCGGCTACGACACGATCGCCGCCTCCGGGCCCCACGCGTGCTACCTGCACTGGACCCGGAACGACGGCGCGGTGGTGCCGGGCGACCTGATCCTCATCGACGCCGGCGTCGAGGTCGACAGCCTCTACACCGCCGACATCACGCGCACCTTCCCCGTGAACGGCCGTTTCAGCGACGTCCAGCGCAAGGTCTACGAGACGGTGCGCGAGGCGGCGGACGCCGCGTTCGCCGCCGCCCGGCCGGGCGTCAGATTCCGCTCGGTGCACGAGGCCGCCATGCAGGTCATCGCGGCGCGCGTCGCGGAGTGGGGGCTGCTTCCCGTCACGGCCGAAGAGGCCCTCGACGCGGACCGTGGCGGCCAGCACCGCCGCTACATGGTGCACGGCACGAGCCATCACCTCGGCATCGACGTGCACGACTGCGCACAGGCGCGCCGCGACATGTACTACGACGGCCCGCTCGAGCCGGGCATGGTGTTCACGATCGAGCCCGGCCTGTACTTCCAGATCGACGACGTGACCGTGCCCGAGGAGTACCGCGGGATCGGCGTGCGCATCGAGGACGACATCCTGATGACCGCCGACGGTCCCGTCAACCTGTCCGCCGGCATCCCGCGCACGGCCGATGAGGTCGAGGCCTGGATCGCCCGCGCCCGGTCGTGACGTACACGCCGCCCTCGTCGTTCACGACGCGCCCGACGCTGACGGGCACGTTCGGCATGTCGGCCTCGACCCACTGGCTGGCCACCGCGACTGCACAGGCCGTGCTCGAGCGCGGCGGCAACGCGTTCGACGCGTCGGTCGCGGCGGCCTTCGTCCTTCACGTTGTCGAACCTCACCTCAACGGGCCCGGCGGGGATCTGGTCGGCATCTTCCAGCCGGTGGATGCCGCCACGCCGACGGTCCTCATGGGTCAGGGGCCGGCGCCCGCCGGCGCGACGATCGAGCACTACCTCGCCGAGGGCCTCGAGCTCGTGCCCGGCGCCGGAGGGCTGGCGGCCGCGGTGCCCGGCGCGGTCGACGCGTGGCTGCTGCTGCTGCGCGACCACGGCACGTGGGAGCTCGCGGATGTGCTCGCGTACGCGATCGGCTACGCCCGCGACGGTCATCCGCTGGTGGCCGGCGCCGCGGCCACGATCGCCCGCGTCGCCGAGCTGTTCCGCGACGACTGGACGACCTCGGCGGCGCTGTGGATGCCGGATGGCGAGGTGCCCACGGCCGGCCGGATCGTGCGCAACCCCGCGTATGCCGACGTGCTGGACTCGCTCGTCCACGCGTCCTGCGCCGTCCGCGACGACGGTCCCGTCGGACGCGCCGCCCGCATCGACGCCGCGCGCACGCAGTGGCGGACGGGGATCGTCGCGCACGAGGCATCCACGTTCCTCGCCCGGCCGCACCGGCATTCCGGGGGCGGGATGCATGCCGCCGTCATCACGCCTGATGACTTCGCGACGTTCGAGGCGGGCTATGAGGCGCCCGTCATGCGTGAGTTCCGCGGGCACACCATCGCCAAGGCGGGCGCGTGGACGCAGGGCCCGGCGCTGCTGCAGACCCTCGGAATGCTCGAGCCTCTCGACGACCATCTGCTCGACCCCTCGCAGGAAGCAGGCGCGCACACGATCCTCGAGGCGCAGAAGCTCGCGTACGCCGATCGCGACGCCTGGTTCGGCGACGCCGACGTCGACCTCGACGCCCTGCTCGACGACGGCTACCTCGCCGAAAGGCGTGCGCTCATCGGCGAGATCGCTTCGGCCGAGTTCCGGCCGGGGTCCCTCGCAGGGCGCACCCCGTTCCGGCCGCCCCTGCGCACGTCGTACGACGCACCGGCCGTGGGAACGGGCGAACCGACGGTCGCGAAGACCGGAGAGACGCGCGGCGACACGTGCCACCTGGACGTCATCGACCGGTGGGGCAACATCGTGTCGGCCACGCCGTCCGGCGGCTGGCTGCAATCCTCGCCCACGATCCCTGCCCTCGGGTTCTGCCTCGGCACGCGCCTGCAGATGACGTGGCTCGAGCCCGGCCACGCCTCGTCACTCGTGCCGGGCCGGCGGCCGCGCACGACCCTCACTCCGACGCTCGTCCTGCAGGGCGGCGTTCCCGCGTTCGCCATCGGCTCGCCGGGCGGCGACCAGCAGGACCAGTGGCAGCTGCTCGCCCTGCTGCGCATCATCGTCGGCGGCTACACCCCGCAGCAGGCGATCGACGCGCCGGCGCTGCACACCAGCGCGCTGCCCGAGTCGTTCTGGCCGCGCACGTGGACCCCCGCCGGCGCGGTGGTCGAGAACCGGCTCGGCGAGGACGTGATCACGGGGCTCGAACGCCGCGGCCACGTCGTCACGCGTGCGGGCGACTGGGCTCTCGGCCGCGTCTCGGCCGCCGGAAGGAGCGCCGAAGGAGTGCTCTGGGCCGCCGCCAACCCCCGCGGCATGCAGGGCTACGCCGCCGGCCGGTGAGCAGCGCCTAGGCCGCGGGCCGCTGCACCGGCGGTCCGACGTAGCGCGCGGATGGGCGGATGATCTTCGGGTCGTCCGCCTGTTCGAGGATGTGGGCGGTCCAGCCGATCGTGCGGGCGATCGCGAAGGTGGGCGTGAACATCTCACGCGGGAGCCCGCACTCCTCCATCACGATCGCCGCCCAGAACTCGACGTTGGCGTGAAGCTCGCGGCCGGGCTTGGCCTCCGCGAGCAGGCGCTCGGCCGTCTGCTCGAACTCCAGGGCGAGTGCGACGCGCGCACCGCCGAGGTCCTGCGCGACCTGCTTCATCAGCTGGGCACGCGGATCGGCGGTGCGGTACACCGCATGCCCGAAGCCCATGAGCCGGCGCCCGGCCGCCAGCTCCCCGCGGATCCACTGCTCGATCCGCTCCGAGGTGCCGACGGTGTCGAGGCCGTCGAGCGCTCGGGCCGGCGCACCGCCGTGCAGCGGCCCGGTGAGCGCGCCGAGCGCCCCCGTCAGGCACGCCGCGACGTCGGCGCCGGTCGACGCGATGACCCTGGCGGTGAACGTCGACGCGTTGAACCCGTGGTCCATCACCGACACGAGATACGCCGTGAGCGCCCGCTCCACGGCCGCCGCGGGCACGACACCGGTCACCTGGTGCAGATAGTCCGCCACGACTCCCCGGCCGGCGAGAGGCGGCAGCGGGTCCTCCCCGCGTGACCGCCGCCACAGTCCCGCGACGAGCGGTGCGGTGACGGCGGCCATGGTGAGCGCGTCCGTCCGCCGCGCGTCGGCGTCGAGGTCGTAGAGCGGGTGGATGCCGCGCCGCGCGCCCAGCAGCGGCCAGGACGCCGCAAGCCCGGCGAGGACGCCGGGCGTCACTGGTCCCACCGCGTCGAGGACCTCTTCGAGGTCGGCCCGCGCGCCCGTCCGCGCAGCCTCGACCCGCGCGCGGAACGCGGCCGTCGAGGCGGAGCTCGGCGCCTCGCCCGTGACCAGCAGCTGCCACGCTGCCTCGAAAGTGGCGGTCTCTGCGAGCTCGACGGCCGAACGGTCGCGGTACTGATAGAAGCCCTCGTCGCCCCGCACGTCGCCGATCGTCGTCTCCGCCACGACGACGCCCGCGAGCCCGCACGGCACGTCGACCGTCGACATCATCGCGTTCATCTCCGTCTCCGTCCTGCGCCGCGTCTGCCGCGCTACAGTCAGTGTCGGAACTTGATCCTCAATTCGTCAATCTTGATCGGATCAACCTCATGAGCGAACTTCCCCGTCTCACCGCGGCACAGGCGGCCGCGCGTCTCGGCGTGAAGCCCGAGTCGTTGTACGCGTACGTCTCTCGCGGGCTGCTCTCCCGAGAGCGGGACGCCTCCGGCTCCTCCTTCGATCCGCTGGAGGTCGAGGCCTTCGCCCTCCGCCGACGTCGCGTCGCGCCGCGCGCCGTGGAACCCACGGGCGGGGGCATGCCGCTCATGGTGCTGGACACTGCACTCGCGCACCTGGAGGACGACGAGCTCTTCTACCGCGAGCGTTCGGCCGCCCGGCTTGCGCGGGAGTCGACGTTCGACGAGGTCGTCCGCTGGCTCTGGGACGTTCCGGTGCTGCGAGGCCCGGACGAGGCCGATCTCGCCCTGGCGCGCCGCACGGTGGCCGCGCTCGGCGCAGCCGCTACTCCCCTGGACCGGCTGCTCGTCGCGGTCACGGCCTTCGCGAGCACGGATCCGCTGCGCGACGACCCCTCGGTCGAGGCCCTCGCACGCATCGGCGCGCGGCTGCTCGTCGGCCTGCCCGCCGCGCTCACGGAGGCTGTGCCGGCCGAGTCCCCGATCGCCGAGACGCTGTGGACCGCTCTCGCCGGCCGGCCGCGCGCAGGCGGGGCGCGACTGATCGACGCCGCGCTCGTGCTCGTCGTCGACCACGATCTCGCGGTGTCGACGCTGGCGGCCCGGGTGGCGGCATCCGCTCGCGGGTCCGCCTACGCGATCGTGACGGCCGCGCTGGGCGCATTCGACGCTCCCCTCCACGGCCACGCGAGCCGGGATGCCGTACGCATGCTGCGTGCCGTGCAGGGCGGTGAGAGCCCCGCAGCGGCGATCGCCCGCGCGGTGCGCGACAGCGGGCGCGGCATCCCGGGCTTCGGGCAGCCGCTGTATGCCGGTGGCGACATGCGCGCCGTCGTGCTGCGGGAGCTCCTGCACGCCGCGCCGGGTGGCGACGAGGTCGTCGACCTGGTCGACGCCGTCGCGGCAGAGGTCGCACGGCACGCCGACACGCGGCCGAACCTGGACCTTGCGCTGGCCGCCTTCGCCCTGTGGGGCGACATGGGCGAGGACGCCGGGGCGGTCGTGTTCGCGATCGGGCGTCTCGCCGGATGGATCGCGCACGCGAGGGACGAGTACGACCAGAAGCCGATGCGTCTGCGCCCGCGCGGGCGCTACGTGGGTCCTGCGGCCGCGGACTGACCTGTCAGCCGGTGACGCCCCGCATCCACGCGGCCACTCCCGCGGCGAGCTCGGCGCCGATGTCGGCCGCTGCGCGCTTGCGCCCCTTCACCTCGAACGAGTGCCCTCCGCCCTCGATCCACGAGATCTCGGCCGCCCGACAGGAGGCGACGGCGGCCACGAGCTGCTCGTGCGGGTCGATGAACGGGTCGTTCGTCCCCTCCACGAACAGCTGCGGCTGGGGCACGTCGGGCAGGTGATCGACACGCGGCCTGTCCGGGCGTCCCGGCGGGTGCAGCGGGTAGCCGAGGTACACGAGCCCCGCCGGTGCGATCGCGCCCTCCGCCGCCGCCATCGACGCCATGCGTCCGCCGTAAGACTTGCCCATCGCGAACACGGGCAGGCCGTCCGCGTGACCGCGCACGTCCGCCTCGACCGCCGCCCACGTCGCGACGGCATGCGCCGCGGGCCCCGGCATCCGTCGCCCCTGCTCCACGTACGGGAAGTTGAACCGCACGGTCGCGATCCCCTCGCGCGCGAGTCCGCCGGCGAACCCCAGGAGGAAGGGATGCCGGTACCCCGCGCCGGCGCCGTGCGCCACCGCCGCGAACGCCCAGGGCTCCGGGGGCGACTCGTACTCGGCCGACACCGCCACCGCACCGGACGGCAGCTCGACGGCGATCGTGGCCTCGTGCGTCATGTGTCACCCTCCGGCGGATCGCACCGCCACTCGTCGCGCTCGACGACCGTCGCGACGGCTCAGGTCATCGGGGACCGTCGTCCTTCGCAGGCTCGTCGGCCGCAGCCGCGTCGGGGGCCGGAGCCGCGTCGGGGGCAGGGGCGTCCACGTCGGCGGCGTCGGGCGCGTCCGACGTCTCGGCCGTGGACGACGAGGCGGAGTCGGCGGCAGAAGCCGCCGGCGCCGCCACCCGCTCGCCGTACTTCGGCGGCTCCGCGGGCCGGGGCGCCGCCGGGGCGGGGCCCGGAGTGGTCGGCGAGGTCGGCTGGGCCGCTGTCGGCGCCGCCGACAGCGGGCCGAGCACCTGACGCGCGCGCTGCACGCTGTTCTGCGCGACGGTGACCTCGTAGTGGTCCGCGAGCACCTGCATGACCGACGCGTAGTCGCGACGCCGGCGCACGAACGAGTACGCCACGATGCTCATGAGCATGCCGATGGCGATGCCGACGAACAGCACGCCGACGAATGCCTGGATCGGCACCGAGGGCGAGCCGATCACGAGGATCGCCGAGAACAGCAGGCCGAGCAGGACGCCGTTGACCGCGCCGGAGCGGGCGGCCGAGGCGTAGCCGAGACGGCCGGTGATGCGTTCGATCGAGCGGAGCCCCTGACCGACGATCGCGATGTCGCGCGCCGGGATGTCGGCTGCGATGAGCGACGACACCGCCTTCTGCGCGGCCTCGTACGTCGGGAAGTTCGCCACCGTCTGACCGACGGCATCCGAACCCTGCGGCAAGCGCCCTCCCATCATGGTCATCTCCCCATCCTCCCACGGCACGCGGACTACGCTGGGACGTGTGAGCACGCAGAGGGTTTTCGTCGCGCGCCTTTCCGGGTGCTCGGTCTTCGACCCCGCCGGCGATCGTCTCGGCAAGGTCCGCGACGTCGTCGTCATCTATCGAAAAGACGATCCGCCGCGCGTCATCGGCCTGGTCGTCGAGATCCCCGGCCGGCGCAACGTGTTCGTCTCCATCGGGCGTGTCACCTCGATCGCCACCGGCCAGGTCATCACGACCGGCCTGATCAATGTGCGCCGCTTCCAGCAGCGCGGCGGCGAGGTGCGCGTCATGGCCGAGATGGTCGGTCGCAAGGTCTTCCTCGCCGACGGCTCGGGCACCGCGGTCATCGAGGACGTCGCGATCGAGCGCAACCGGCTCGGCGAATGGGACGTCGGCCAGCTGTTCCTGCGCAAGCCCAAGACGAGCGCGTCGCCGTTCGCGAAGGGACCCACCACGTTCGCGGCGTGGGACGACGTGCGCGAACGCCAGGTGCCCGGCGAGGCCCAGTCCGCCGAGCAGCTCGTGGCCACGTACTCGGAGCTGCGTCCCGCCGACCTCGCGAACACCCTGCTCGACCTGCCCGAGGAGCGCCTGCTCGAGGTCGTCGAGGAGCTGCCCGATGACCGGCTCGCGGACGCCCTCGAAGAGATGCCCGAAGAGGAGCAGGTCCACATCCTCGAGGCGCTCGACGACGAGCGCGCCGCCGACATCCTCGACGCGATGGAGCCCGACGACGCCGCCGACGTCCTCGGGCAGCTCCCCGAGGATCAGCGCGAAGAGCTGCTCGAGCTGATGGAGCCCGAAGAGGCGGAGGACGTCCGCGCCCTCCTGAAGTACGGCCCCGACACCGCCGGCGGTCTCATGACGAGCGAGCCGATCGTGCTTTCCGCAGACGCGACGATCGCCGAGGCGCTCGCGCTCATCCGCCGTCACGAGCTGCACCCGGCACTCGCGGCCGCGGTGTTCGTGACCCTCCCGCCGTACGAGACGCCGACGGGCCGCCTGCTCGGAACGGTGCACTTCCAGCGCATGCTGCGCTATCCGCCGCACGAACGCCTCGGGGCGATCATCGACGACACGCTCGACCCGGTGCCGGCGACGGCCTCGGCCGCCGAGGTGGCGCGTCTGCTGGCGTCGTACAACCTCGTGTCGCTGCCCGTCGTCGATCCCGCGCACCGGCTCGTGGGCGCTGTCAGCGTCGACGACGTGCTCGACTACCTGCTCCCCGAGGACTGGCGATCTCACGATGTCGCCGATGACGGCCCGGCGTCCGACCCCGTTCCCACGACCACCGCGAGCATCCCGAGGAGGCGCTGATGGCACGTACGACTCGCCAGCCGGCGCTGGACGCGCCCCGCGGCCGCTCCGGCATGCTGCAGCGCGGACCCCAGCAGCAGTCCAGCGACCGGTTCGGGCGGTTCTCCGAGGCGTTCGCCCGGGCGATGGGGACCTCGGGCTTCCTCATCGGGATGACGATCTTCGTCGCGGTGTGGCTGTGCTGGAACATCTTCATGCCCCCGCAGCTGCAGTTCGACCCCGCGGCGACCAACTTCACGCTGCTGACCCTGATCCTGTCGCTGCAGGCGTCGTACGCGGCACCTCTCATCCTGTTGGCGCAGAACCGGCAGGACGACCGCGACCGCGTGCAGATCGAGCAGGACCGGCAGCGGGCCGAGCGCAACCTCGCCGACACCGAGTACCTGGCCCGGGAGGTCGTCGCGCTGCGCATGGCGGTCAGCGAGTTCTCCGAGCAGGTGCTGACGCGGGATGTGCTGCGCGCGGAGCTGCGGGCGCTGCTGGAGAAGCTCGACAACGCCGCCGAGGTCGAGGGCGGCGCCGCACGATGACGGGCGGCACGCGTGCGGACGCCGTCCGCGCGGCGGTCGGCGCGGTCTCCGATCCGGAGCTGCGGCGACCCCTCAGCGAACTCGACATGGTGCGCGACATCTCCGTCGACGGCTCGGTCGCACATGTCGCCATCGCGCTCACGATCGTCGGCTGCCCGGCCGCCGACCGCATCGCCGCCGACGTGACGGCGGCCGCGGCATCCGTCACGGACATCGACGAGGTCGTGCTCGACGTCGGCGTCATGACGCCCGCGGAGCGGCATGCGCTCACCGACCGCCTGCGCGGCGGGCGCGCGCGCGAGATGCCGTTCGGCCCCGGCAGCCTCACCCGTGTCATCGCCGTCACCAGCGGCAAGGGCGGTGTCGGCAAGTCCACCGTCACCGCGAACCTCGCCACGGCGTTGGCGGCACGCGGCCTCGCCGTGGGACTCGTCGACGCCGACGTGCACGGCTTCTCGATCCCCGGCCAGCTCGGCCTCGTCGGCCCGGACGGCAGCGTGCCCCAGCCGACCCGGGT
The DNA here is from genome assembly GCF_042722305.1 of Microbacterium sp. NPDC058389. Taxonomy (NCBI): domain Bacteria; kingdom Bacillati; phylum Actinomycetota; class Actinomycetes; order Micrococcales; family Microbacteriaceae; genus Microbacterium; species Microbacterium sp. NPDC058389. The sequence continues at coordinate 4,563 of NZ_JBHXJQ010000001.1, read as the reverse complement.
CGACGACCTCATGCTCCCGCCCGTCGCCCATGGCGTGAAGGTCATCTCGATCGGGATGTTCCTGCGCCGCGCGGACGGCGATGCGGCGCCGCTCGGAGCGGTCGCCTGGCGCGGCCCGATGCTGCACCGGACGGTGCAGCAGTTCCTCACCGACGTCTACTTCGGCGACCTCGACGTGCTGCTGCTCGACATGCCGCCGGGTACCGGCGACGTCGCGATCTCGGTGGGGCAGCTCCTGCCCAACGCGGAGGTGCTCGTCGTCACGACACCGCAGACCGCCGCCTCCGACGTCGCCGTGCGCAGCGGACTGGTCGCCCGGCAGACCGGTCAGAAGGTCATCGGCGTCGTCGAGAACATGGCTGCGATGACTCTTCCCGACGGCACGACGCTCGACCTGTTCGGCGCCGGCGGCGGTGCCGCGGTCGCCGCCGCGCTCACCGGCTCCGGCGACGAGGTGCCCCTGCTCGCGTCGGTGCCGCTCAGCCCCGTGTTGAGGACGGACGCGGATGCCGGCATCCCGGCCGTGCTCGCCCACCCCGAGGATCCGGCGGCGCGCGCCATCGTCCAGGTCGCCGACGCGCTGGCCCGCGTCCCGCGGGGCCTGGCCGGACGCAGTCTCCCGTTCCGGCCGAGCTGACGCGGAGGGAGACCGTCGAGGACGCGGTTCAGGTGGCCTCGGTGTCGTACGGCGGCGGGCCGTCGAGGGGTCCGCGGAACGTGTCGCGCGGGGCGGCCCCGGGGTCGGTCGCGACCGCCGTCGCCGCCGCGGTCGTGGCGGCCCCGGCGCGCGGGGTGACCGGGGCGTCGTCCAGCAGCGCCTCGCGGATGATGCGCCGCGGATCGTACTGACGCGGGTCGAGCGTGCGCCAGTCGACGTCGTCGAAGTCCTCGCCCATCTCGTCGCGGACCCGCGTGCGGGCGGTCGACACCCACTCCCGCGCGCGCTTGGTGAGCGCCGCCAGTGACTCGGCGTAGCGGGGAAGGCGCTCGGGCCCCAGGATGAGCGCCGCGACGACACCGATCAGCAGCAGCTTCTCGATGGTGAGGCCGAAGATCATGACATCAGGTTACCGCCGTGCCTGCTCCGCCAGCGCCGCGGAGCCGCGTAGGCTGGCGGGCGGAGGATTCGCATGGGAGAGCAGAACGCGAACCAGCGGTTCGTCGACGAAGCCACGAGTGAGCCCGATCACATCGCGGCGGCACGCGCACACGCGCTCGAGCTCGGCGCGGCCCCGGTGAGCCCGGCGATCGGTGCGCAGTGCGCCGTCATCGCCGCGGCGTCGCAGGCGCTCAGCATCGTCGAGATCGGCACCGGCGCAGGAGTGTCGGGGCTGTGGCTGCTGCACGGCTCGCCGCGCGCGACGCTCACGACGATCGACAAGGAGCCCGAGCACCTCGGCGCAGCGCGTCAGGCATTCGCGGACGCCCGGATCCCCGCCGCCCGCGCACGGTTCATCACCGGGCGGGCATCCGAAGTGCTCCCCCGCATGAACGAGGCGTCGTACGACATCGTGCTCGTCGACGCCGACCCCGAGGGCGTCATCGAGTACGTGGAGCACGGGCTGCGCCTCGTGCGCGCCGGTGGCACGGTCCTGGTGCCCCGAGTGCTCGCCGGAGGCGCCGTAGCCGACCCCGTCCGCCGCGACGCGGTGACGACCTCGTACCGTTCGCTGATCCAGGAGACACAGGCCTCCCCCGCGGTCATCGGCGCACTGTCGATCACCGGCGAGGGGCTGTTGCAGCTGACCACGGTCCCCTCGGCCTGACCGAGCCCACGCCCCGGCGGTGCCCGGCGGGTGCGCGAAAGGCCGGTCCGAAGACCGGCCTTTCGGACGATGCGACTTACGCGGCGTTGACGACGCCACCCAGAACGTCGTAGAGCTCTTTAGCCTCAGCGTCGTTCACGGAGACGACCAGACGGCCCCCACCCTCGAGCGGCACGCGCACGATGATGAGTCGGCCCTCCTTCACGGCCTCCATCGGCCCGTCTCCGGTTCTCGGCTTCATGGCTGCCATTGCGGCTCCTTTACATCGATGGTCTGCCAGACAAGTTTATCGTGAGGGCACAGACACCGGGGCACGCCTGTGGAAAGCGGCATCCGTTTTCGACATCACGGCACCTGCCAGACGGTGTTCCCGAGCGCGTACATGTTGTAGATCCACCACCACTGCCCGACGAGGCAGACCACGAGGACGCCGATCCGCCACATGCGCGACCGCGGCACCGCGAACGCTCCCCACAGCGGCGACAGCGGCACGAGAAGCCGGAAGAGACTCGACTGCGGGAAGAACACGAGCAGCAGATAGAACAGGTAGCTGGCGCTCCACAGTCGGATCTCGATGCCGAGCCGCTTGATCTGCGGCAGGCACAGCAGCGCGCACGCGATCGCCACGATCCCCGCCCCCACGGCGAGGTACCCCCACACGGCCGGCAGCTGCCACATGGTGCCGAACCAGAACTGGATGCCGGCGGCGAAGCCGTCGAACGGCGCGAAGCTCGCGTCCCCCAGGATCCAGTTGCGGCGCCACGCGAGCTCCGTGGACAGATACGCTCCGGGATCGCCGGTCACCCACCCCGCGATCAGCTGCCAGGCGAATCCGGCGACCGCGGCGAGCAGACCCAGTACGACGATGTGCGCGATCTCGCGACCGCCCAGCGGCTCGCGGCGGCGGTTCCACCACCGCCAGATGCCGAAGAGGGCGAGGAACAGCGAGAACGCCAGCACACCCGGGCGCGTGAACGCCATGAGCGGGATCAGCAGGTAGAGCCAACCGTAGCGGCGCCGCATGACGCACCAGATGGCGCAGAACAGCCACAGGAGGTTCAGCGTCTCGGCATAGCCCACCTGGAACATCGCGGCCAACGGCCCGCACGCGAAGAACAGGACGGCCCACAGCGACGCGGACTCGTCCAGTCGCAGACGCAGCATCCGGTACAGGACGAGGGATGCCGCATACCCCGCCACGAGCGAGACGATCAGCGCGCCGGCCGCCCATTGCCCGAACGGGAGCGACACCCATTGCGCCAGGTAGGGATAGATCGGCAGGAACGCCCACGCGTTCTCGGCGATCTGCCCGCTCTCGGTGAGCGGAAGCGTCGACGGGTACCCGGAGTAGCCGATCAGCCAGTACCAGGTGCCGTCCCAGGCCACGACCGTCGAGCCGAGATTCGCGTCCGGCCCCATGCGGGTGCCGAACCCCGAAAGCTCAGCGGCGAGGAACAGGAACAGCGTCGTCACCAGCCGCGCGGCGATGTAGATGACGGCGATGCGGACCGCTGCCCGCGCGGGGTGCGCCGGCGCCGCGGGGGCGGGCGCGACCGGAGACGCGTCAGCCACGAGCGTTCAGCTGCCCGCGAGCCAGGCCCGCAGGCCCTGCTCGACCGCCTCGATCTGGGCGATCGGCACCCGCTCCTCGTCGTGGTGAGCCAGGCTCGGGTCACCAGGGCCGTAGTTCACGGCGGGGACGCCCAACGCGCTGAACCGCGCGACATCGGTCCACCCGTACTTCGGCCGCGGCTCGGCCTGGACCGCGGCGAGGAACTCCTGCGCAAGTGGAGCATCGAGGCCCGGCCGCGCGCCCGCAGCGCCGTCGACGACCTCCACATCGAAGCCGGCGAAGACGTCGCGGACGTGCTGCTCGGCCTCCTCGAGGCTGCGGCTCGGCGCGAATCGGTAGTTGACCTCGACCTCGCACAGGTCGGGGATGACGTTGCCCGCGACACCGCCGCGGATCCGCACGGCGTTCAGGCCTTCGCGGTACACGAGTCCCTCGACCGGCACCTCGCGCGGTTCGTACTCGGCCAGCCGCGTCAGCACCGGTGCTGCCTTGTGGATGGCGTTCTCGCCCACCCATGCGCGTGCGCTGTGCGCGCGGACGCCGTGCGTGCGCACGATCGCGCGAAGGTTGCCGTTGCAGCCGCCCTCGACCGCGCCGTTGGACGGTTCGCCCAGGATGGCGAAGTCGCCCTGGAAGAGATCGGGGCGGGTCCGAGCCAGGCGCGTGAGCCCGTTCAAGTCGGCGTCGACCTCTTCATGGTCGTACCACATCCACGTGATGTCGACGCGGGGGGCGACGAGCTCGGCCGCGAGCTTCAGCTGCACCGCGGTACCACCCTTCATGTCGACCGTGCCGCGGCCCCAGATGACGGGGACGCCGTCGACCACGAGGTCGCGCGTGGGAAGGTTCTCGTTGATCGGCACCGTGTCGATGTGGCCGGCGATGACGACGCGCTGAGCGCGTCCGAGATTCGTGCGCGCAACGATCGTGTCGCCGTCGCGGTAGACCTCGAGGTGCGGCAGCGCCGAGATCGCGTCATGGATGGCGTCTGCCAGCACGCGCTCGTCGCCCGACACGCTCGGGATGTCGCAGATGTTCCGGGTGAGTTCGACGGAGGACACGGTGAGATCGAGCGACGCCATTGTTCGATTCTACCGAGCGACGTGGAGCGCTCTTGTCCGAGGTGGGTTGTTAACGCGGAATGGCCACCCAGGGTGTGGGTGGCCATTCCGTGAATGGGTGTCCGGCGGTGTCCTACTCTCCCACAGGGTCCCCCCTGCAGTA